>JANNVG010000866.1:0-9521 GCA_031414395.1 Fimbriiglobus sp. | reverse complement strand
GACGGGCCACTTCGGCCACACTCAGCCCCTGGTCGGTCATCATCGCCACCGCCCGGAGCTTGAACTCCGGCGGGTACTGGCCACGCACTTTGGTCATCGGTGGGTCTCCTGGTCAGTTGAGGATACACCGCTTTCCCACTGTCCACGATCCCTGGGGAGCTTCACTCGACCCCCGGCTTCCGCCCCGGCCACTGCCCGCACACGCTCAGGGTCGACGTCGTTCGCGTCGTCCGCACCTCCACCCGCCCGTGCCCCTTGTTCATCTGGGTGGCCATTCGACCGGGCGGGTCAGGCGGGCGGGTGCCCGCAGGGGGAAGTGGCCGCCGCGAGGATGGCCGACAGGGGGTGCCGCCCCCCCCTCCGCCCGCGCGCGTCGGGGATGGTGACCAGACAGTCGAACCGGGTGGGAGCGCTCATGCCCGCCCGAGACCCACCGGCCTAAACCCCGCCACGGTGAACTTCGGAATGGCCCTGGCGAGTCACCCCCAGGGCCATTCCGAGATGCCGTAAGTCGTTAACCGGTCTGAAGGCGAACGGCGCGACGTGAGTCCGCCGGTGCTGGCCAGTTTCAAAAACACCGGCGGATTCACGTCGCGCCGTTCGCCCCAGATTGAAAATCGGAATGGCCCTGGAGTGGCACACCCCTGCGACGACGTTCGCCTTGCCCCGGCCGGGTTCGGCTGGTAATATTGTTTTGGTAGCGAGTGCCGACTTAGCTCATCTGGTAGAGCGGCGCTTTCGTAAAGCGCAGGTGGCGAGTTCGAGTCTCGCAGTCGGCTTTTCCCGTCACGCCACGAGGCCCTCCTCGTGGCGTGACGCATTTCCACGCGCGTAGTCACGTCGGTGCGATGAACTGTGCGCCCGCTCGCGGCGACGGCAACTTACCGGCTCAATCGCTCAGCGCACCCAGGTAGTCCTCGTACCCCTTGCGGGCGGCGAACTCGTCGCCCATCAGCTTCTTCTGCTTGTCCGTCAGGGCGTCCAGTTCCTTCTCCTGGTCCGAGAGTTTGGTCAGGTACTTCGCGTACACTTCGGCCTTCTCCGGCGTCTCCCGCAGGTTCTTGCGGATGCGGTCCTGATCCGCCGTGATGCGGGCGAGGTCGGCTTGCACCTGCACCAACTCCCGCCGCACCACATCCCAGGTGCCCTTCTTCTTCAGCGCCTCGCCCAGCATCTCCTTCAACTTCGGGCTGGCCTCCTTCAGGCTGATGAAGAACCGCACCGTGTCGTCGTTCGTGTTCGTCAGCGAGATCTCTTCGCCGAACTCCCGCTCCTCGATCACCTTGAACTCGGCGCTCTGCTTGGCCGCCACCTTCACGTCGAAGCGGAACAGCCCGGCCGTCTCCTCCACCGGCTTCGCCGTCTCCACCAGTTTGAACTGCTGGTTCGTGCGGTTCGGGTGTTCGATCACCAGCACGCGGTCGGTGTCGCTCTTGTTGCTGATCTTGTACACCTTCTCCTCCCGCTGCCGGCGGGTGGTCCGCACGATCCCCTTCGTCGCCTTCACGCTCACGATGTTGCCGCTGTTGGCGGTGTTCTGCGGGATCACTTCCGTGCCCAGGTCGATGGCATACGCGAGCAGCCGCTCGTCGCCCGCCGACGTGTCCTGAATGCGGCTGTCGCCGGCGTACACGTTCGCATCGAACACGGTGATCGGCCCTTGCGGGAGCGTGGCCTTGGTGCTGTTCTTGAAGCGGAAGCCGAGCAGCGGGTGCTTGGCTTGCACGGCCGGGTTGTAGATGCTCACCCGCGCGCCGTCGATGTCGTCGCTGATGATCGGCAGCAGCGCCGACTTCTGTCGGGCCAGGTTCACCGGGTGCTTGATGCCGTACTGGAACGAATCGCCCAGCTTCGCCGCCGTCGCGGCGCTCTGCACCCCGCTCCCGTCCATCTGCTGCACCATCTTCTGGAGTTCCTCCCGCTCCTCCGCCTTCACTGAGTTGCGGAACGAGGCGCCAAGAGTCTGTTGGTTCTCGATTACCGACTTCAGTTCTTTCCTCAGCATCTCCTGCTGGACTTTGTCTTCCTTCCCGCTCTCAGTCCTTGCCTGCGTACTCTTCTGTTGGTCCGACAGGCTCTTCAGATCTTGCAGCCGGTCGCGTTCGACCTTGAGCCGTTGCCCGCCCTGCATCGCGAACCCGCCGTCGTAGGCTGGCGGGCGGAGGCTAGCGAACAGCTCCGGTTCGACCGTCGGGCGGTTCACGTACAGCGGGTTGTACAGGTCCATCTTGAACGAGATCGGCCGACCGCTCACCAGCCCCATCTTCACCCCGGTCCAGTCCTCGTCCGTCGGGTTCTCGACGATGGCCCACCCTTGCAGGTACGGCTTCTTGTCCGCGTCCAGCACCAGCCGGTAGCTCGTCTTCCACACCGGCGCTTCGATCACGTACCCGACTTTCACCTTGCGTTTCCCCTCGCCGCTGAACTGGATGCTCACCGCCTTCTTCTGCGAGTCGTGGCTGAGCGAGAGCGTGTCGAGCGCCCGCTTGAGTTCCGCTTCGAGCACCGGGTTGAGGAACCGCACCCGCTGCACGTCCATCATCTTGACGGCGCGGAAGCCTTCGGTCGTGCTCACGTTCAGCACCACGCAGTCGATCTGCGCCGCGCCGACCGGAACCTTTTGGATCTCCGTGCCGAGGATCGTCCCCTTGATCGTGCCGGGTTGCGTCGTTACCGTCGTGTTCATCACCACTTCGACTTGCTCGCCGCGGGCTTGACCGAGGATGTTCGCCAGCGTCGGTTGGCCGTTCAGGTCGATGGCGAAGCTGGCGAGCGTGCGGTCCACCGGCTCGTGGCTGTCGTAGCTCACCGCCGAGATGTGCCCGTTGTTGAAGTCTTGCTGGGTCATCGACTTCAACAGGTCGTTGATGTCCGACTCGGGGAAGGTGAGGTCCACGCGCGCCTCGCCGTCCACTTCCCCCGTGCGGCCGAAGTACCCCACGCCGCTGTTGAACAGCACCACTTGTTTGATGGGCAGGCTCACGGACTGTTTCGGATCCCCGTCGGCTTTGGCGGCGGCGTCGGCCGTCGGCACCAGGGTGTTCGCCAGGAATCCGACGCCGGCCGCGCCCACGACGGGAGCCGCCCACAGGAAATGACGCAGACGCATGACAGGCACCTCGGTGAAGAAGACCTCACCCCCGGCCCCCTCTCCATCATGGAGAGGGGGTGTTGAACTTGTGAACGTTCCGCCACTGACGCGAAGGCGCCAGTGAGGCATTCGCCTTGAATACCCCCTCTCCCGTGGGAGAGGGGGCCGGGGGGTGAGGTTCTGAATCGTCACACCGCTACTGTCCGCCTTCCCACCGCACCTGTCTACACCGTGTTGCCACCTCGTTACTCGGTAAGCTGAACGGACCACCCGCCGGCGAGTCGTCATGGCCCGGATTCAGATCGACCCGATCCCGTTCAAGGCGCCCGTCGGGGCCGTGCTGGCGTTCGTCTGCACCACCGGGAAACTGGACCGCAAGCACGTCGGGCGGATCACGGTGCTCGGCCGCGGGGCGACCGTCGAAGTGCCGGACGAGAAGGCGGCCGGGCTGGTAACGGCGCTCGACGGGGCTGATTTTCAGGGCCGTCCGGTGCGGGTGCGAATGGCGGACGCGGCGGAACTGGACGGGCACTTCGCACACCTGTCGGCCCTGCTCGACCTGGAAGCGGAAGCCGAAGAGGAGGCGGCGCGGAAGGCGGCGCAATCTGAAACGGCGACCCGCGACGGTGCGGCACTCAGCGGCCTCACCCTCCGCGAGTCGGAGTTCGGCCTGGGCGGGCGACTGCTCCTCACGTTCACCCGCGGCGGGCGGAACGACCCGTTTCCCCCGAACCGCCTCCAGCCCGGCGCGCCGGTGGTCCTCAGTCAGACGGGCACCCACCGCCGCCGGCCGACGTACCGCGGGGTGGTGTACGACCGCGACTTCACCAGCATCGGCGTGGCCTTCGACCCGCCCGACGACGACCCGCCGGACGACGCCACCTACCGCCTCGACCTGTCGGCCGACGAGGTGTCGCGGGTGCGGCAGCAGGAGGCGCTCCGTCGCGCGTCGTCGGCGACGGGCGACCGCCTCGCAGAACTGCGGGACGTGCTGCTCGGCGAGCGCGAGCCGGCGTTCAACTCGCCGCCGGATGTCAGCATCTCCACGCTGAACACCTCGCAAGTGGAGGCGGTACGGTTCGCACTGGCGGCGAAGGACGTGGCCGTCATCCACGGCCCGCCGGGTACGGGCAAGACGACCACCGTGGTCGAACTGATCCGCCAAGCCGTGGCGCGGGGCGAGCGAGTGTTGGCAACCGCGGCGAGCAATCACGCGGTGGACAACCTGTTGGAGAAGCTGCTGGCGGCGGGCGAACGGCCGGTGCGGGTCGGGCACCCGGCGCGGGTCGATCCGGCCTTGCGGGAGCGAACACTCGACATCCTGGTGCAGAAGCACGCGGACGCTCGACAGGCCCGCAAGCTGGCGAAGGAGGCGCGCACGCTCTTCGTGCAAGCCGACAAGTGGACGACGGAGAGGCCGCAGCCGGGCGAGAAGCAGGCACTGCGGCGGGAGGCGCGGGCGATGCTGACCGACGCCCGCAGGTTCGAGGCGGTGGCGGCGGCGCGGATTCTGGAGGACGCCCGCATCGTGTGCGGCACCCTCACCGGGCTGACGAGCGACGTGCTGGGGCCGCGACAGTACGATCTGGCGGTGATCGACGAGGCCGGGCAGAGTACCGAGCCGGCGAGCTGGCTGCCGCTCATGCGGGCGAACAAGCTGGTGCTGGCCGGCGACCACCGGCAGCTTCCGGCAACGGTCATTTCCCCCGATGCGGCGGAGCAGGGGTTGGCCGTCAGCCTGATGGAGCGGGTGGCCGACCAGTTCGGCGAGTCTGTCTGTCGGCTGCTGTCGGTGCAGTACCGCATGAACGCCGACATCATGGGCTTCTCGAACGCCGAGTTCTACGGCGGTCTGTTGGTGGCGGACGAGTCGGTGGCCGCGCACCGCCTCTGCGACCCGCCCGGCGTCACCGCCGACCCGTGGACCGAGAAGCCGGTGCGGTTCATCGACACGGCCGGGGCCGGGTTCGACGAGGAACTGGAAGACGACAGCGGCAGCCGGCACAACCCCGGCGAGGCGGACCACGTGGTGCGGTGCGTCCGCCGCTGGCTGGCGGCCGGCGTGCCCGCCGGGGCGATTGCCGTCATCACCCCGTACCGTGCGCAGGTGCGGAAACTCCGCGAGCGGCTGGCCGACGTGCCGGACGTGGAGGTGGACAGCGTGGACGGCTTCCAGGGGCGGGAGAACGAGGCGGTCGTCATCTCCCTGGTGCGGTCGAACCCGGCCGGTCGGATCGGGTTCCTGTCGGACACGCGGCGGACGAACGTGGCGTTCACCCGCGCCCGCCGCGCGCTGGTGGTGATCGGCGACAGCGCCACGCTGTCGAGCGATGCGTTTTATCTGCGGATGATCGGGCACATGGAGGCGATCGGGGCGTACGGCAGCGTGTGGGAGGAGGACTAGCGGCGGAATCGCATTTGACACGCACCGGCGGTGAGCGGACACTAATCCCACGATTGCCACCGCCCGCACCGACGGCCCCCTCCATGCGCCTCTGCACCTGCTTGACCGTCGTCGTGGCGGCCCTCCTGTGCCCGCCTGTCGTCGCACAAAACGACGCCGCGTCGAAGCCCGAGCCGGTCGCCGTGTGGCGGTTCACGGCGGCGGATGTGCCGAAGGCGGTGGCCAAGCTGCTCGAACCCGGCCCCCGTCCGCCGGTGTACCCCGCCTTCAACGACGCCAACACCGCCCTCGCGTTCACCGACAAGACGCCGACCGTGACCGTCCGCGAAGCCGATTCGCCCAAAGCCAACCTGCGGTTCACCACCGGCGACTCGATCACGCTGGAGGCGTGGGTGAAGGTGAGCGAGCTGAAGGACGGCGCGTACGCGTACTTGATCGGCAAGGGGCGGAACGGGGCGAAGGGCTTCCCGGAGAAGAACCAGAACTACGCCCTGCGGCTGAAAGGTGAGAAGGGCGGCACGCGGATCAGCTTCCTGTTCGGCAGCGAATCGGCGAAGGACCAGCCGAGCGACTGGCACCGCTGGACCTCCGACCGCGGGTTCAACACCGCCGGCTGGCATCACGTGGCCGTGGTGTACACGTTCGGCAAACCGAAGAGCGTGAAGGGATACATCGACGGCGAGGCGGTGGGCGGCACCTGGGACATGGGCGGGGCGACCGAGCGCGGGCCGGTCAGCGATGCGGACGACATCACGATTGGCACCGGCAATGGCGGCGGGGCGAGCAATTCGTTTCGCGGATGGCTGGACGACGTGACCGTGTGGCGGGCGGCGCTGCCCGACGAGGAGTTGAAGAACCGCTACCAGTTCGTGCCGCCCCCGCCGGCGGTGAAGAGGGCGGACGTGCCCCGCGGGCAGGTGACGGTGCAACTGTGCGAGGACGGAATGCCCGCCCGCAACGCCTGGCCCGACACCCCGCCGGCGGCGAGCGAGACGTACCCCGAAGTGGCGTTCGGCTTCGCCACCGTGCCGCACAAGTATGTGGACACCGGCGTGCGGGGCGACCGCGGCAACCCGTACCTGTTGCGGGCCGCGGCGGTGGTGAAGCTGCCGAAGGGCAAGCACCGCCTGTTGCTCCGCGGGCGCGGGGCGAGCCGGCTGTACATCGACGACAAGCTGCTGCTCACCACCCCGTTCCCGACCGGCGACGGCAGCGGGCACGGCGACATCCGCAAGCCGGAAAGCTACCTGAACCTCGGCCCGGACTTCCGCTTCGCCCAACCCGGTGACGGTGAGCGTTGGTGTGCGTTCGAGTCGAGTGGCGTCGAACACCTCGTCATCCTGGAGTCGGTCGTCGGCAGCTTCCTGGGGAAGAACAAGCGGCGGCCGGAGTTGGGAGAGACGGTGGTGGCCATCTCGGAGGCCGGGTCGGAATCCTGGCGGCTGTTGACTCCCGATGATCGCGTCATCCCGTACACCGACGCCGGCTGGGCCAGTTTTGAAGCCGAGCGGACGGCCCATTACGACCAGGTGAACACGGCCGCGCGTGCGGCACTTCGCAAGCAACAGGATGTGTACTGGCAGACCCGCCGCACGGCCGCGACTGACTGGCTCACGTCCACGCCCGAGGTCGCCGTGCCCGCGTTGTCGAAGGACTCCCCGGCGCACAACGCCATCGATCACTTCCTCGCCGCCCGCATCGAGACGTTGAAGGGGCAGACGGCCCAGGCGAAGAAGGGCACCATCGACTACTTCCGACAGGTGCGCCCGCTGCTCGATGCGAAGTGCGCCGCGTGCCACACCGGGGACAAGCCGAAGGGCGGGCTGCGGCTGGACAACCTGACGGCGGCGGGGAAGGGTGGCACGTCCGACGGTGCCGCGATCACCCCCGGCAAGCCAGACGCTTCGAGCCTGCTTGCCCGTGCGAAGTCGGCGGACGCCAAAGAGGTGATGCCGCCGAAGGGCGACCGCTTGACGGCCGACGAGATCAAGCTGCTCGAAACGTGGATCGACGAGGGGGCCAACTGGCCCGACCTCGACGCCTCGCACCTCACGCTCACCCCGCTGACGGACGACCTGACGTTCCTGCGGCGGGTCACGCTCGACACCGTCGGCGTGGTGCCGACGCCCGACGAGATCGCCGCGTTCGTCGCCGACACGTCGCCTACCAAGCGGGCGAAGTTGATCGACCGTTTGCTCGTCGATCAGCGATCCGCCGATCACGGCATGGGCTACTGGCTGGACGTGCTGGCCGAGAACCCGAACATCCTCAACCCGACGCTGAACAACACCGGCCCGTTCCGCTGGTGGCTGCACGAGTCGCTGCTCGACAACAAGCCGCTCGACCTGTTCGTGACGGAACTGGTGCGGATGAAGGGGAGCACGCGGTTCGGCGGGCCGGCCGGGTTCGGAGTGGCGTCGCAGAACGACGTGCCGATGGCCGCGAAGGGCACGGTGCTTTCGGCCGCGTTCCTCGGTGTCGAAATGAAGTGCGCCCGCTGCCACGACGCTCCGGCCCATGCGTCCACGCAGCAGCAACTCTTCCAACTCGCGGCGATGCTCGAAACCAAGCCGCTGAAGGTGCCGGCCACCAGCAGCGTGCCGCTCGACAAGATCCACGACGGCGGGCGGACGCCGCTCATTCAGGTCACGCTCAAGCCGGGCACGGAGGTGGCACCCGAGTGGCCGTTCCCGAAGCTTCTGCCGGCGGACGTGGGGGCGAAGCTCGCGCAACATCCGAATGACCCGCGGGACCGCCTCGCCGCCCTGCTCACCGCCCCGCAGAACGAACGCTTCGCGCAGGTGATGGCCAACCGCCTGTGGGCACGGCTGATGGGCCGCGGGCTGGTGGACCCCGTGGACGACTGGGAACGCGGCACGCCCACGCACCCGGAGTTGCTCCGCTGGCTGGCCCGCGAACTGGTGCGGGGCGGGTACGACTCCCGGCACGTCACCCGGCTGATTCTGAACAGCCACGCCTACCAGCGCGCCGCCGATTCGGCACTGAAAGAAACGCCGGTACTGTACACCGCCCCGGCCCGCCGCCGGCTGACCGCCGAGCAGGTGGTCGATTCGCTGTTCGTGGCCACCGGCAAGCCGTTCCGCGTCGAGGAGGTGAGCCTGGACGTGGACGGCGCCCGCGACCTGGGCAACTCCATCTCGCTCGGCCGCCCGCGGCGGTCGTGGATGCTCACCTCCACCTCGAACGAGCGCGACCGCCCGAGCCTGGCGCTGCCCCGCATTCAAGCGGTGACGGACGTGCTGCAGGCGTTCGGCTGGCGGACCACACGGCAAGACCCGACGAGCGTGCGAGACGTGTCGCCGAACGTGCTCCAACCGGCCATCCTGCACAACGGCACCGTCGGCGTGTGGCTCACCCGCCTGAGCGACGACCACGGGGTGACGGCGTTGGCGTTGAAGGAACAGTCGGTGGACACGCTGCTGGACGCGTTGTTCCTGCAACTGCTCACCCGCAAGCCGACCGCCGCCGAACGGAAGAAGTACGCCGACCACCTGACCGCCGGGTACAACACGCGGGTGAACGACGCGAGAGAGGCGAAGCCCCCGCCGCGAGCGCCGAAGCCCTACGTCACATGGTCGAACCACCTGGACCCGAAGGCCACCACCCTGCGCCAGCAGGAGGAAGCCGACGCCCGCGCCGGCGACCCGCCGACCGCCCGGCTTGATGCCGACTGGCGGGGCCGGCTGGAAGACGTGCTCTGGGTGCTGGTGAATTCGGAAGAGTTCTTGTTCAACCACTGAACAGAAGTTTTCAGTGGTCAGTCATCAGTTTTCAGTGGGGGCTTCCCAGTGGAAACGCGATGACCGAGTTTTCTGGCTGAATGCTGACAGCTGATGGCTGACAGTTTTCCCCCGAGTGAATGAACCATGCGTCACCTGCTCATCACCACATGTTTGCTTCTCGTCGCTGCACCTGTGTTTGCTCAGGACGCAGCGGCGGAGAAGATCACGTACAACGATCACATCCTTCCGCTGTTTAAGCAGCGGTGCGGATCGTGCCATAACG
>JANNVG010000865.1:0-8085 GCA_031414395.1 Fimbriiglobus sp. | reverse complement strand
CCCGGGGGGTTGGGGGTTTAACGTCACCCCCGCACCCGCGGGGCCGCGGCTCATGCCGGTCACTCAACCCCCGCTCCCTCGCGGTCGCGGCTCGTTTCAGATCTCGTTCAGCGCCTCTTTCGCGTCGCCGAACCCGCCCTTCGGCCGCACGCCGAACTTGTCCATCACCGACAGAAACAGCCGGCACAGTTGGCGGTTGTCCTTCCCGCGGTAGTTGATCACCCGCCCGCCCTGGATGCGCCCGCCGGCCCCGCCCACCAGCACCACCGGCAGTTGGTCGTTGTTGTGGCCGCCGGTCATCATGCTACTCAGGTACATCATGGTCGTGTTGTCGAGGGCCGTGCGCTCGCCCTCCTGAATGCCGTCGAGCTTCTTGGCGATGTACGCCATCTGTTCGAGGAAGAACTGGTTCACCTTCAGCCAGTCGGCGGTGTCCGAGTGGCTCAGCAGGTGGTGGATCATGTAGTCCACGCCCAGGTGCGGGAAGCGCAGCGACGAGTGGTCGTTGTTCAGCTTCAGGGTACACACCCGCGTCGTGTCGGTCTGGAAGCCGAGCACCACGATGTCGGCCATCAGCTTCATGTGCTCGGCGATGTCCTGCGGCAGCCCGTCCTTCGGCCGCGGCAGGTTCGGCTTGTCGAGCGTCGGCTTCCACCCTTGCAGTTCGCCCTTCTGGTTCGCCCGGTCGAGCCGCTTCTCCACGTCCCGCACCGAGTTCAGGTACTCGTCGAGTTTCCGCTGGTCGTTCGTGCCGAGCGTGCCGCGGAAGTCGCTCGCATCCGACAGTACGGCGTCCAGTACGCTCTTGTCGCCCTTCGCCGCACCGTCCTTGAACAGGCGGTCGAAGGCCAATGCCGGGTAGAGTTCGAGCGGCGTCGGCGTGGTCGGCGAACTCCACGAGATGTGCGAGCTGTACAGCATCGAGTAGTTCTTGTGGACCGACGGGTTGGCGGCCTCGCACGCCAGCACCAGGCTCGGCACCTTCGTGGTCGCCCCGATGTGGTCGGCGATCACCTGATCGAAGCTGGTGCCCGATTTAATCTCCCCGCCGGCGCTCAGCGGCGCGCCACTCAGCAGGTTGCCCGTCTGCGAGCTGTGGATGTTCCCCTTCGTGGCCTCCGCGTTGTACAGCCCGCTGATGAAGCAGGTCTTCTCCTTCACCGGCGCGAGCGACTCCAGCACCTTGCCGAACTCCAGCTTCTTGCCCTCGCCCTTCGCCCACCACTCCTTGCCGTGGAAGCCGTTGCCGCTGAACAGCACGGCCAGGCGGGTGGGGGCGTCGGGGGTCTTGCCGGGCTTGGGCGTGTCGCCCCAGACGGGCCGCGACTCGAGCCACGGCAGGGCCATGCTGACACCGACCCCGCGGAGGAACGTGCGACGAGAGAGGGATGCGGTCATCGTTCAACTCTGTGGGGTATGGGGTTCGGGGTTCAACAGGAGGAACACGGATGACACGGAACAAGCAGGGATGAAGAAGATCAGAAACAATACTGGTTCTGTCGGATCCTCTTCATCCCTGTATTCATCCTCTTCATCCGTGTTCCGTCTTTATTCGTCCTTGTAGCCAGCCCCGCGGATGTCGCGGAACTGCTTGCTCGTCACGACCTTCGCCACCACCACCGACATCGTACCACCTTTCGCGGCCACCGCCTGCATGTCGTCCAGCAGCGGTTCGTCGCTCAGTTGCACCGACCGGCCGAGCGCGTACCCGAGCAGCTTCTTCAGGAACTGCCGCTCGAAGGCGTCCTTCCGCTTGGTCAGCAGGTACTCCCGCAGTCCGTCGATGCCACTGAACGCGGTGCCGTCCATCGCCTTCGCGTTCACGTCAATCGGCCGACCCGCCAGATCCTTCTCCCGCTTGCGGCCGATGGGGTCGAAGCCTTCCAGCGAGAAGCCGTAGGCGTCGATCCGTTGGTGGCAGACGGCACACTTGGCGTCGCTGCTGTGCTTCTCCACCAGTTGCCGCACGGTCAGTTTGTCCGTGGCGGTCTCGTCGTCGGGCAGTTGCGGCACGCCCTTCGGCGGGCGGGGCAGCTTCTCGCCGAGCAGCACTTCACTCACCCAGTTGCCGCGAAGAATCGGGCTGGTGCGACTCGCCCCGGACTGCATGGCGAGCGTGGCACTCAGCCCGAGAATCCCGCCGCGGCCGTGCTTCTTCACCCCCTCCACCCGCCGCCACGCCGTGCCGTTCACACCGGGCACGCCGTAGAACTTGGCGAGCGATTCGTTCAAGTAGGTCGCGTCGGAATCCAACAGGTCGCGCACCGGGCGGTCGGCGGTGAACAGGTCGGTGAAGAACAACTCCGCCTCCGTGTGCATGTCGCCACGCAACCTGATGAACTCGGGGAAGTGCCGTTCGCTCTTCTCGTTCAGCGTGGCGAAGTCGCGGACGTGCAGCCACTGGCAGCCGAACTCGTCGCCCAGCCGCCGCACCTTCGCGTCCTTCAACATCCGCTTCATCTGTGCTGCCAGCACGTCGGGTTCCTTCAGCTTGCCGGCCGCGGCCACCGCCAACAGTTCCGCATCGGGGCAACTCGACCAGAGGAAGTAGCTCAACCGCGTGGCCAGTTCGTAGTCGCTCACCGGCGTGGCGGTGGCGTCCGGGCCTGGTTTTTCAAGCTTGTACAGGAAGGCCGGCGACACCAGCACGCGGGCCAGGGTCAGGCGAATCGCGGTGTCGTGCGGCAACTCCTGCTTCCGCAACTTGGCGTACAGGGCGCTCAACTCGTCCTGCTCCGTCGGCTTCAGCGGCCGACGGTACGCACGGTTGGCGAACTCCAGCACCCCCTTCAGGTGCGCCGGCTCGGTGTCGGTCAGCCGCTTCTTGAACGCCTCGGCCGCGTCCATCGTCGGCTTGCGGAGCGGCTCGAACGGCCGCGGGTCGCTGTCTTGTGTGGCGAACTCCATGAGCTGCTTGAAGGCGTCCACCTGAGCGATGGCGTCGTGAGAGACGTAGTGCAGTTCATCCCACAGGCGGTCGAGTTGTTTCGCATCCGCGTCGGTCAGCAGCAACCGCTTCAGCAGATGATCCTCGCGGTAGTGCAGCGTGAGCGTGACGACCTCATCCACCGGCACGATCTTCGAGTAGCAGACCGCCGGCGGGAACAGGTCGCGGAAGGTGCTCAACCCGGCGGTCATCCGCTCGCGGGCTGGGCCGGTGTTCAACAGGATCGGCGAACCGGGTTGAAGCGTCGCGGTCGGCTTGGTCGCACTCACCCGCAGTTGAACCGCCCCCTTGCTGTCGGCCGGCAGCGAACCGCCCGCCACGAACTCCGCCCCGGCCACCAGATCGGCCGGCACCTTGACTTCCGTGATGCTGCCGGCTTTTACCGTCAGGTTGTCGCCCGTGAAGATCGCCGCACCGACGCCCCATTTCGCATCGACACTCTTGCCCGGCGGGATGCGGCCGAACAGTGGGCCGTTGAGTGCCGACAACTTCGCGTGCAACGGGTCGGCGTTCGCACCCTGGAACCACTTCTGCACGTCGCCCGCCAGCTTCGCCCGCTCGTCGCCGCTCGCCGCACGCCACTTGCCCAGCGGCGAATCCTTCGGCAGCACCTCGGCCACCGCCCCGTCGGTCGGCTCGGTGTAGAAGTGCCACACGCCGGCGTTCCCCTGCCCGTCGGCGTGCGGGTTGCCGGCCGTGATCTCGGCGGACACGTCCTTGCCGAGATCCCACGTCTTGCCGTCGAGTGTGATGGTGAAGTCCACGGCCGTCAGGTCGCACGAGTGGTTGGCGTCCCGCGGGCCGACGACCACCGACACCAGATCTCCCTTCGTGATGCTCACCTTGTCGGAGGAACTGTCGGCCGGCTTCGCCCCCTGCGCCGTGCCGCTCGCCAGCCGCTCGCGGGTGCCGCCCCGCCGCACCTCCACCGCCCACGCCACGCCGTTCCCGCACGCCACGTGCGCGTGCTGCACCTTCGCCACGATCTTCGCTTCGCCCCCAACGGGCGCTTGCCACCCGGCCGCCACGTTCAACTTCGGCGACGGGTGGACCACCACGCCGTTGCCGCGCGCGTCGCCCGGAATGCGGACGAGCTTGTCGGACGAGTTCGCCAGCACTAGTGGTGTCTCGTTGCTGCCCCACCCGGAGATGAAGTCGTACCCGCCGCCCTTCGCCAACTTGTTGTCCAGGTGGCCCGTCACCTTCACGGACCCGCTCGACCCGACGCCGAACACCGTCAGCCAGCCGGCCAGCACGTCGGCGTTCAAGGCGTGCTTCTTCGCCAGCGCCGGCACGTCGGCCGCGCCCTTGGCGGTGATGGCCTCATCCACGGCGGTGAGGTACTTGGTGGTGTTGGCGAGCGCCTCGCTGCGGCGCGCGGTCCGCTCGGCGGCGAGGGCTTGCACGTCCTTCAACAGCAACTCCGGCCGACCGGGGGCGACGAACCGCGGGCGGTTCAAGAGTGCCGCGTCACCGCCGCCCGCATCCGCCGCGACGAGGTAGAAGGTGACTTCACTCGCTGTGGTCGGCGGCACCTTCCACCGCAGTTCGGTGCTCGCGGTCAGTGGATCGACCGGCTCCATCCACGCCTTCGGCCCGCCCACCTTGCCGATGTGCCCGACCGGGCTGAACTTCCACACCGCGTTCTGCCACCCCGAGATGTACGCCATGAGCGCCGGCACGTCGCCCGGCTTCGCGGTCTTCCACTTCGCCCGCAACTCGTCCAGCAGCGGCGACGACTCCTGACCGTTCAGCATCGCCCACACCGCCGCCATGTATTTGACACTCAGCCCGCGGCTCGCCGCAATCTGCTCCGGCGTTTGCGTCACCGCGAGGTTCGCCTTCCGCTCGTCCAGCAGGGCCGTGAAATACTTCTCGACCGGCAGCCGCCCGCCGTCCTTGTTGTTGAACACCACCCCTTGCAGGTTCAGTTGCCCGCCGGTGCTGCCGTCGGTGTACCGGGCGTACAGCCCGCGGATGCGGTCGAGCAGCTCGTTCGTGTGGTCGCGGCGGGTGGTGGACGGGCTGAAGCGAATGCCATCCGACAGCAACACCATGTGAGCGCCGACTTGCTTGCCCGCGGCCAGATACTTTTCCAGCAGGGCGGGCGACATGACCAGTGCCTCGCCGCTGTTGGTAAAGCCTTCCCCCGCGGCCCCGTCCACCGGAAACTCCTTCGCCGGGTCGAGTGTCGGCACGCCGGTCAGGTCTCGCAGCGTGTACGTGTACTCGGCGTTGCTCAGCCGGCGGAGCGTCACCTTGCCGGGGTCGCCGGCGTGGGCCTTCGCCTCGTTCTTCAGGTGTGCCCGCACCCACGTCTGGAGCTTCTTCTTCTCTTCGGCCGACGGCTGCTTGGCGTCCTTCGGCGGCATCTGCCCGCCGTCGATCATCTCGCCGATCTTCTGCCACACCTTCGGCGCCTTCTTCACGTCGGCCAGCGTGGCGAACGTACTCAGGTCGAGGTCGGCCTCCGGCTGCTTCCCGGTGTGGCACTCGTGGCAGTATTTCGCAATCAGCGGGCGCACGGACGTGATGAACTCGTCGGCCGGCTCCGCCGCCATCATGGGTGCGGGTGTCGGCGCGATTGCCAACAAGCCCAGCGCGAGGGCGGTCAACGGGAACAGTGCGAATGTGCGAGACGGCATGGGGTGCGCCGGAAGAGGGAGCGCGGGCGGGTGAGGAGAGTATCGGCGATGCGACGGGCGGTGACAAGCGGTGCCACTGCGTCACCGCCGGATGTGTCTTGTTCGCCCGGCGCGCGAGCGTGGGGCCAACCGCGGACGGGATCGCAGAACTGGCTCACCCCTCGCGCGCCCGATCCGCCGTTGCCGAGTGACAGCCCGCTGTCAGTGCCGCCACCGGACCCTGCCGCCGGACGAGTGACGGCGACGAGTCGGGGACAACGACCACAGCGGGAGTGGCCCTCCCACCGACTCACGACCCGTCGCGGACGCCTCCGCGACGAGGGCCATGGCCTGCCCGGAAAGGCGAAAACCCCTGCGAACGCAGGGGTCGAAGGCGTCAGACGCTGTCACTCACCGGGGAAGTTCCTGGGACGGCCGTTGTCTCCGCGCCGCGACTCGCAGCTATACGTTCGCGTCCCACAGGGACAGACCGACAGCCTCGAACTCCACTTGATCGCCCGCGGACAACCGGCCAAAGGCGACCTGGTCATCCGCGGCGCACTCATCCGCGCTGAGCAGGAATGTCCACCCGCAGGCCCGGATGTACGCAACGCCGCACACCTCACCCTCGGGCCACGCCGCCTCGACTATCCCGCGAACCCGGTAGTCGCCAACCACCGGCAGACCGGCGACGCCCAGCTCGGTGATCGACGAGTCAGGCAGGACTCGCAGACGGCGCACGGCACGCATCCCCGTTTCGACAGAGTAGCTACCACAGTGAGGCGGTTCGCTCCCGCCGGCGTGCACGAACCACGCCTGACCCCGCAGAGCGTCGGTCCCGAAGACCACCCGGAAGCCGATGGTGGACGGCCCCAGCGCAACCAACTCGTCCGATACTGACTCCACTCGGACGTGCATTCGGTCGCGCCCTCGGCCCGCCGAACAGATACTTATCCCAATCGCGGTGATTGGGATAAACCGACACCTGGATTGGGATAATACCGGACGCCGGAAATGGCTGTCAAGTTTTTTCTTGCGTACTCGACAGGAGTTACGGTGAGTGGTCAGGGTCGGGTTGACGGGTCTGCCCGGTTTATGCCATCTGGGAGTTCATCCGTGAAACTGCTCGCCCAGTTCGCCGCCGCCTGTCGCACCATGAACTACGCGAAGGCCACCGAAGAGTGCTACACCGCTTGGGTCGTCGATTCCCTGCACTTCCACCGCCGGCTGGCCGCCAGTTCGCAGAGTCAGGCGCTGTGCGCGCTCGTGTTCCTCTACCGCGAGGTGCTGGGTCAGCCGCTCCGCGGGGCGGACCCCACCGCGACATCCGATCGAGTACCGCGCGAGTGGTGCATTGCCAGAGGCTGTTATTGACCTTCAGGAACGGAATGCCAGTCGGACCACCGTCCAGGCCGACGGCCTGACAGTGTTCAGCCCAGGGCAACGCCCTGGGTCGGGAACATCAACCGCCCGCAGGCTGAAGGCCTGCGACCGCATCTCCCACCCTTTCAGGGTGGCGTCGGGTGGGCGATCGGTCCCCAGGGCGTTGCCCTGGGTTGAACACTGTCAGGCCTTCGGCCTGGGGGCGGCTGGTATCCGTCGGGTGGCATTCCTTTCCCGGAGGTCAGTACCAGGTGATTCGCGGCGAACCGACAGTTCACACCAACCACCCCCCCGTCACGGGCAGCACTTGCCCGGTGATGTACCCGCTCGCCTCGCTGGCCAGGAAGAGCACGGCGTTGGCGATGTCGGCGGTGGTGGCGAACCGGCCGAGCGGGATCTGCTTCACGTACTCGGCCCGCATCTCCGGGCGGATGTCGGCCATCATCGCTGTCTCCACAACACCCGGCGCCACGGCGTTCACGGTAATGCCGCGGCGGGCCAGTTCCTTCGCCAGCACGCGGGTCATGCCGATCACGCCCGCCTTCGCCGCCGCGTAGTTCGCCTGACCGGGGAACCCCACCAGCCCGGCCACGCTGGCGATGTTCACGATCCGCCCGCCGTCGTTCATCACGTCCGCCCCGTACTTGCACCCGTGGAACACTCCGGTCAGGTTCGTCTGGATGACCGCGTGCCACTCGTCCAGCGTCATCTTCTTGATGGCGCGGTCCTTCAGGATGCCGGCGTTGTTCACCAGCACGTCGATGCCGCCGAGCGCCGCCTTCGCGTCGGCCATCAGATGCTCCATCTGCCCGGCGTCCCGCACGTCGGCCGCAATGGTGAGCACTTTCTGCGGGCCGGTCAACTCCGTCGCGAGAGCCTCCGCGTCCTTCGCATTCGCCCCGTCCGGGTCGGCGAAGTAGTGAACCACCACGTGCGCCCCGCACTTCCAGAACGAGCGGACCAACTCCGCCCCGATGCCGCGGCTGCCGCCGGTGACGAGGGCCACTTTGCCGGTGAAGTCGAAGGGGGTCATGGGAGTGCGGAGTGCGGAATGCGGAATGCGGAGTGAAGAGGGACACTACCGCGGCCAATAGGATTGTAGGTGAACCGGCGGCGTGAGCCGCCTGGGTT
>JANNVG010000864.1:0-6833 GCA_031414395.1 Fimbriiglobus sp. | reverse complement strand
CATCCCCACTTCGCCGCGAGCATCGCGATCGCTAACGACTCCCGGCGCTCGCGTTGCTCGCGGCGAAGGTGAAAGACCTCGACCCCTCGAACACCCCCTCTCCATGATGGAGAGGGGGCCGAGAGGGTGAGGTCTCAGAATCCCCCCCACTACCCATGACCGCCCCGCTGGCCGAGTGCCCGACCGACGACCTGCTCGCCAAGTACCTCGACGACGTGCTGTCGCCGACGGTCAGCGGCCCCCTCACGCTCCACATCGACGGGTGCGGCGACTGCCAGACCAAGCTCGACGCCCTGACCGGCGGCGGGGGCGTGGGCGACCGCCTGAAAGCCATCTCGTCGGCCCTGAACGCGCCGCCCGAGGTCACGCTCGACCGCGGGGTGAGGACGGCCACCGACACGCAGTTGTTCGGGTCGGACGGCATCCCGATGGTGCCGCGGATTCACGTGACGCGGCCGAGCGTGCCGGGGTACGTGGTGGACGCCGAGATCGGCCGCGGCGGCATGGGAGTGGTGTTCCGGGCGCAGCACAAGCGGCTGAACCGCACGGTGGCGCTCAAGATGGTGCTGGCGGCGGGGGTGGCCGACCCGCGGGTGAGCCAGCGGTTCCTGTTCGAGGCCGAGGTGCTCGCCCGCGTGCAGCACCCGCAGGTGGTGCAGGTGTACGAGGTGAACATGTTCACCGCCCCCACCGGGGTGGTGTTCCCGTACCTGGCCATGGAGCTGCTGTCCGGCGGCACGCTCAACCAGTGGGCGAACGGGCGGCAACTGCCGGCGGCCGAGGCGGTCGCGCTCGTCGAGGGGCTGGCCCGCGCCGTCCACGCCGTCCACCAGCAGGGGATCGTTCACCGCGACCTGAAGCCGGCCAACATCCTGCGGTCGGCGGACGGCGTGTTCAAGGTGAGCGACTTCGGGCTGGCCAAGCTGACGGCCGAGCCGGGCGCCCAACTGACGGGCACCGGCATGGTGGTGGGCACGCCCGCGTACATGGCCCCGGAGCAGGCCGGCGGCGGGGGGGTGATCGGCCCGCCGGCCGACGTGTACTCACTCGGGGCCATGCTGTTTGAATTGCTCACCGGCCGCCCGCCGTTCCCCGGCGACGACGCCATGAGCGTGCTGCTGAAGGTGATCCGCGACCCGGCCCCGGACGTGCGGTCGCTCCGCCCCGACGTGCCCCGCGACCTGGCCGCCGTGCTCATGAAGTGCCTGACCAAAGAGCCGGCCCGCCGCTACCCGTCGGCCGACGACCTGGCCGACGACCTGCGGCGGGTGCTGAACCGCCGCCCCACCCGCGCCCGCACCCTGTCGGCCGTCGAGAAGGTGTGGTACTGGTCCCGCCGCAACCCGACCGTCGCCGGGCTGCTCGGCACGCTGGCGGTGGTGCTGACCGTCGGCCTGCTGGTGACGGTCGTGTTGTGGCAGCGGGCGGAGGGGACGGCCGAGGAAATGAGGCGGGCGAAGGGGACGGCCGAGGTGCTGCGGAAGCGGGCGGAGGACAAGACGGCCGAGGCCGAGGGGGAGCGGCGGAAGGCCGACCGCACCACCGCCTACGTGCTATTCGACCAGGCGTGTAAGCAGTCCGAGGCCGGGTATGTGGGCGACGGGCTGGCCGGGTTCGTGAAGGCCCTGGAGTTGGCCGAGCGGCTGGACGACAGGCAACTGGCGCGGGTGACGCGGGTGAACATCGCCGCGTGGGAGCGGGAGCAGTACGCCGCCGGCCGGCGGGTGCGAACCGAACACCCCTTCGTTGCCGCCGATTTCAGCCCGGACGGCAAGCGGATGATCGCCGCCGACGGGGACGGGTTCGTGCGGGTGTACGACGCCGCCACCGCCGCCGAACTGGCCTCGTTCGACACCGTCCCGTACCTGTTGCGGGCCGCCGTGATCGCCAGCCGCCGCACCACCGGCCGCCTGCTCGTGTCGCCGTCCAAAGTGACCGGCGTGGCCCTCGACCGGACCGGCCAGTGGGCCGCCGCCTGCACCCTGTCCGGGCGGGTGGTGGTGTGGTCGCTCGCCGACCGGAGGGAGGCGTCGTCGATCGAGCTGCGGTCGCCCCACGCGCGGAGTCCGGCCACCTGGCGGGTGGCGTTCACCGCCGACGGCCGCCTGTGGGTGGGCGCCGACGACGGCCTGCTGTTCGCCTTCAACCCGGCCACCGGCCGGCAGGTGGCGGCCATCACCCTGCCCGACTGCCCCCACCCGAACGCCCTCGCCTCGGCCCTCGGCGGCACCTCCTTCCTGCACGCCGCCGCCCGCCAGGATCGGACGCCGGGGGGGGACGACGAAGAGGGCGAGGCCGCTCCCGCCCGCCCGTCCCCCATCTTCCAGTACCCGAAGACGAGCGTCATCGCCCTCCGCCCGTCCCCCGACGGCACCCGGCTGTTCGCCGGCGACCGCAGCGGTCGCGTGACCGAGTGGGACCCGACCACCGGCCGGCTGGTGGCCACCTACCCGTTCTCCAGCCGCGCCCCGTGGGTGTCCGGGGTGGCGGTGTCGGACGACGGCGGGTACGTGGCCGCCACCGGCACCGACGGCACCGCCCGGCTGTGGCGGCGGTCGGCGTCCGGCACCGCCACCGAAGTGTGGCGGATCGACCTGGGCGGAGCCTACGGGGTGGGCGTGGCGCTCTCGGCCGACGCCGGCCGGCTGGCCGTCGGCGACGGCGACGGGCGGGTGGTGGTGTACGACACCCGCTCCCGCGGGCCGGTCGGCCCGACCCTCGGCCGCGCGTCCCACAACTTCCTCACCATCCGGCCGGGCGGCGGCGAACTGCTGCTGAACGAAGCAGGCGAGCTGCGGCTGGTGATGACCCCCGACGCCGCCTACGTGCCCGTGCCGTTCCTGCCGCCGGCCACCTCCCCCGGCCAGCGGGTGCGGTTCCTCGACTACCGGCCGGACGGCAAGGCGCTGCTCGTCGGGGTGGGCGGGCTGTGGGTGTTCGACCCGGCCACCGGGCGGGCGGCGACCACCGCCCCCCCGCTCGGCATGGACGAGCCGATCAGCGGCCGCTTCTCCGAGGACGGCACGCAGATCGTGTACGGCGGGCGGCACGAGTGGGGGGTGGTGTCGGCCGCCGACCTCACTCGCCGCTTCCGCTTCCCCCTCGACTCCGCGTACATCTCGAACATCCCCGCCCGCCCGACCGCCGCGGACGTGGTCGTGCGGGTGCGGCACGCGGTCTTCGTCCACCACGCGGACACCGGCAAGCAGGCGCGGCTGGTCACCCCGCGGGGCTTGTCCGAGTACGCCGACCAGGGGCGGATCGTGGCCACCCCGGACGGCCGCGAGTGGCGGATGTCCACCCCCGAGACGATCGAGTTCGTGGACCCGACGACCGGCGACAGCACCCGCCCGGCCGTCCGCCCCGGCGGGCCGATCACCGCCTTCGACCAGTCGGCCGACGGCCGGCACCTGCTCGTCCACGTGGGCGAGAACGTCCTGCAGGTGTGGGACGCGGCGGGGGCCAAGCGGCTGCACACGGTGCGCGTCCGCCACCGCGGGGCAGTGACGGCCGTCGCCCTCAGCCCGGACGCGAGCGTGTTCCTGACCGGCAGCCGCGACCGCACGGCACAGTTCTGGGACGCCGAGACGGGGCTGGTGCTCGGCCCGCGGCGGGCGCACACCGACCCGGTGACGGCCGCCGCCTACTCGCCCGACGGCCGCGAGGTGGCGGTCGGCACCACCGGCGGCATGACCCTGGTGTGGCAGGTGCCCCCGCCCCCCACCACCGCCACACTGGAAGAGTTGCAGACGAAGTACCCGGGGGAGTGACGGGGCGATTCGGTAGGGCGGGTCGAGCGGCGAGAAGGGGTCTTGTAGGGCGGGTCGAGCGGGGAGCGCGGCAAGCGCTCCGAGAGTCGGGCGGGTCACCACTCCCGGGGGCCGCGACGACCCGCCGGCGGAAGAAACGGCGGGTCGTCGCGGCCGTTGGCGGTGGACAGGTCGCCGGCCGCTCATCGGAACTGGTTGCACTCCCCGCTCGACCCGCCCTACGAGATCCCAACCCGCCGGGATCGCTACTACAAGATTCACCCCTTCAGGCGGCGGACGGCCTCGGTCGCGTCCCAGTACCGCGGGTGCTCCTTGTACCCGGTGACGGACTCGAAGCACTTGAGCGCCGCGGGCGCGTTGCCCGCGGCCTCGTGCGCCAGCGCGAGCTGGAACAGCGTCTCCGCCCCGCTCTTGTGATAACTGCGGTAGCTGCTGTACGCCAACACCGCCAAATCCGGCCGCTTCAGCTCGTTCAGGTACAGGTCGCCGAGCAGCCGCGTGGCCAGATACCACGCATCTTCCTCTTCGCCATTCCCCTTCTCCTTCTCGCGCACGTCTTCCAGCAGGCTCACGCCGGCGTCGCGCTCGCCCTTCCGCAGCAGCAGCCGGGCTTCGGCCACCGTGCCGGCGTGCGACTGCGGCTGAAGCACGCGGGCCAGCCGCGCCAGGTGCAGCCCGTAGTCGATCGTGTCCAGGTCGGGTTCCTTACTGTCGGCCACCTTGCGGGCTTTCGTCAGGCAGTATTCCACGTCGAACCACGGGGCCACTTTGTCCTTCACCTGCCGGATCTTCTCCACGTCCACCGAGAAGTAGTAGCTGTCCTTCTTCGCCAACAGGTCGGGGTCGGTCTTGGCCAGGATGAGCGCCCGCGAGGTGATGAGCAGGGCGTTCAGCGGGTCGCCGTTCTTGGCGTGCAGTTCGGCCAGCGTGCGGAGGGTGTTCACGTCCTCCCGCCCGCCTTCCAGGATGGTCCGCTGGTCGGCCACCGCCGTCGGGTAGTCGCCCCGCCGGATGGCGTCGGCCACCAGCTTGTCGAGGCCGGCGAAGTACAGCGCCTTCTGGTCGGCGGCCAGTCGCTGCGGGCCGGCCAGCAGGCCCGTCCGCTTCACCTGCTGCCAGTACCCGAGGGCGGCTTCAGCGTCGTGCGTCCGCTCGGCCACCTGCGCCAGCCGGGTGAAGATCCACGGCCCGCGGTGGGGCAGCCCGCGCCCGGCCATGCGGAGGAACGCCGTGCCGCGGTCCACCTGATCCGGGTCGTTGTCGTCCACCAGGGCGAGGCCGAGTTGCTCGACGTACTCGTAGTTGAACTCAGGCGGCGGGCCGCTCGCGGCGGCGGCCAGGAACTCGCCCTCGGTCAGCCCGGAGTAGACGAGGTTCCGCAGTTCGACGGTCGCCGCGTCGTCGGGCGTCTTGGTCAACTGCCGTTCGATGGCGGCGATTGCTTCGATGCGTCGGCCGGCCTGCTGCAACACCGGCGGCCCGAGCCGGCGGACCAACTCCGGGTGCAGCCGCAGGGCCAAGTTCCAGCCGTCGAACAACACGGTGTTGCGGCTGGTGGCGTCGGCCGGGTGCGTGGGGTCGAGCAGTTGGGACAGGTAGCCCGCGGCCATGTCGAAGTCTTTAGCGTGGGTGAAGGCGACCGCCTTCAGGTAGTCCACCCGCGGGCGGAGGGGGGGCCGGTACTGTTCGACCAGATCGAGGAGCCGCAGCGCCTCGGCCCGCTTCTCCGGCGTCGGCGTGCCGCCCACCAGCCCGTCGTTCGCCAGCTTCAGGCAGAAGTCGAAGTTCAGCAACTGCACGGTGTCCGGGTCGAGCGCCGTCACGTCCACCTTGCGGTGGAGTTGCATCAGCCCGCTCGTCGCCAGTTGGTTCTTCTTGTCCAGCGACAGCGCCTTGCCGAAGCTGACGAGGCTGTCGCGGACTCGGCCGATGGACAGGTAGCCGTACCCGCGGACGGTGTGCTTGAACACCCGCAGGCGGGGCAACACCCGCGTGGCGTACAGGAAGTAGACGGCCACGGGCAGCAGGAACACCCACTTGTCGGCCCCGCCGTCGTACTGTGCCAGCGGGCGAAGGCAGAACAGCCCCAGGCCCAGCGCGGCGCATAGGGCGGCGATCTCCACTTCGCTCTCGTCCGTCTCGCCGCACACGGTCAGCAGGTAGAAGAACGGCAGGCCGGCGAGCAGCAGCGTGCCGATCAGCCGCATGAAGCCGACCGCCTCGGCGGACGTGCCCTCCGGCTCGAACAGTGGCAGGAAGCTGCCGCCGTAGAAGCCGAGGGACACCAGCGCGACGCCGAGCAGGGCACCGGCGAGCAGCCGCGGGAGGCCGGGCCGCAGCCGCCGCACGAGCGCGAAGCTCATGCCGCCGATCAGCCCGGCGACGGCGAAGTAGATGAGGGCGAAGTCGGGCAGGCGGGGGGGCGGGATCGCCGTCAGTCCGCCGCCGAACGTGGCGAGGGCGTCGAGCTGTTCGACCGACGGCGGGGTCGGCGGGGTGGCGTTCAGCACCAGCCCGAGGCCCAGCCCGCCGACGACGCCGAGGTAGATGAGGAACGGGCTGTCGAGCAGGGCGAGCAGCAGGAAGCCGGGCGGGTTCCGCAGGGGGTTGTACCCGCGGAGGATCTGCTGCCCGCACCCGAGGAGGAAGCCGACGCCGGTGCCGGCGAGGGTCCACAACAGCACGGTGCCGACCGTGCCCCAGTTCGGGTGGGCGGCCACCAGGTAGGCCCACAGGCTGAGGAACAGGCCCTTGAGGGCGTACTCGAACAGCGCCGAACGCATGGCCGTGAGGCTTCCAGCGGGGGAAGTTTTCATGGGAATCGGTGAGAGGATATGGAGCCGGAGGTGGCTGCGGTAGGCTCGGCTGGCCCTGTTCGGGCGGGTGTGTTCTGCTCGCTCCGCGAGCGGAGTCCGGATTCCGCTCGCGGAGCGAGCAGAGCACGAATGCAGTTTACGAAAAACGACCCCTCCCGGCGGGTGTGCCACGGGAAGTCGGCGGAGATCCCCCACCCGGACGGCAATGCCGTCCGACCTCCCCCGCACGGGGGGAGGTGGGGTTGTG
>JANNVG010000863.1:0-9716 GCA_031414395.1 Fimbriiglobus sp. | reverse complement strand
CACCTCCAAACCCCCCCGCCGTCGCCGCGCGCATCGCGACCGCCATCCGCCCCCGGCGCTCGCGATGCTCGCGGCGAACCCAACCCCCTCGTCCCCCCACACACCCCCACTCCATGACACGGAGTGGGGGACGGGGGGGTGAGGTCTCTTCGGCCCCTACTTCTTCTTCTCGCCGAACACGCCCTGTTGCACCTTTTCCAACTCCCGAAGGCGTTCGCGGCTGCGGGCCTGCTGCTCCTGCCACTGCTTGAAGGCGGTGTCCGTCACCACCGCCTTCAGCCGCGACTCCGAGTACCCGGCCGCTCGGCCCATGCCCACCCGCTCGTCGGCGGGGCGGGCGGCGGTGTCGGTGTCGGTCATGGCGATGGGGCGGTCCGGTTGCAAGGCGGCTTGCACCGTGCGGAGGGCAGGGCCGGCGGTCTTCGGGTCGGCGGCGAGGGCGTCACGGGCGGCCTTCACCTGGGGCGTTTCGGGCAGCGGCAACTCGGCGAACGCCTTGATCGCCTCCGGGGTGGTGCCGCCCGCCCGCAGCAGGTCGGCGATCAGTGCCCGCCCGCGGTCGTACACTTCGTGCTTCCGGTCGTACACCGCCACGCGGAATTCAACCCGGTCTCCGACCGCCAGTTTCGACACGCTCCCGTCTTTGGCCGTTTTGATCAGTGCGGCGGTGAGGAAGTTGTACCGCCCGCCGGCCACCAGCCCGCTCGGTTCGGCGTCCGGGTCGTTGGCGGGGATGGGGTAAAACTCGTTGTTCTTCACCTCGTCGTAGCTCTCGAACACACCCAGTTCGGGACGGAAGCGGCCGACCTTCTCCGGGTCCGCCGTCACCTGCTTCAGGGTGAACAGCGTCCACGGGCCGTCGTTCACGCGGTAGATGATGGCCGCGCGTGCGACGCCGAGCGCCGACCGCGCCTGATACCCGATCTGGATCTGCCCGCCGAGGATGAGCGGGATGCCCCGCACCTCGTAGTCGTCGGCCGGGCCGGTGTCCGAGCCGGCCATCAGCAGCTCGTCGTTCAGCAGGACCGTCGGCGGGCGGTCGGGCAGCACGCTGATGCCGCGGCGGGGCGGAGTCAGGTTGTTCAGGGCGAAGTCGTCCGTCACTTCGATGCGGTAGCCGTTCACGCCGGGCGGGATGGTGAACGTGGCCGTGCCGACGGTGTGGCCGGCTTCCAGGGTCATCGGGATGCGGTGCTCGACGCCTTTCCCGACGAGTGCGACTTCGGCCTTCGTCACCGACTTGGACAACTCCGCCCGCACCCGCACCGAACAGTCCGGGTGGCACACCACCTCGCCCTGCTTGGCGGTCGTCTCGAACCGCCGCTTGCCGTCCGGATCGACATACGCCGGGGCCAGAATCCAGGCGTCCACCTTCGTGACCACCGGCCGCGGCTCGTACCGCAACTCGGCCTCGGGCTTCATCCGCCCGTCGCCGATCTTCGCGGCGAACCGGAACGGCTCGGTGGCCGGTGGCAGGTCGGCGACGAAGACGCTGCCCCCGCCGTCGGCCGGGCCGGCGTACTTGAGCGGGTAGCGGGCGGTGCCGTCGGTGGTGTGGAAGAACTTCACCCCGCCTTCGCCCTGGTAGATCAGGTGGAACTTCCGCTCACCCCCTTCGGGCGTGACACGCACTTCGCCCAGGCTGGTCTCCCTCACCGGGCCGGCCACCTTCACCCGCAGTTGCATGGGGTCGCCGGCGGGGAACGGGCCGACGGAGGCGTTCTCGAGTGTCACGTTCCGCGGGATGTCCACGTTCAGCAGCAGTTGACGTCGGAGGAGGGCGGAGGAAGACTGCGGGAACAGGCCGAAGGCGACGAGCAGGATGAGCAGCACGGGCAGCAGCATGACGCCGGCCCAGAGCAGCCGCTTCGGGTCGGCGAGCGACGCCAGCTTGCGGCGGGCGGTCGTGTCGAGCGCCTCGTCCGTCAGGGCGGTGATGAGCTGCTGCGACATGCCGGCGGTGCGGGCGTCCGGGCGGTTCAGTTGCAGGGCGGTGACGAGCCGGTGGTCGTACTCGGTGAATTCGGACTCGGCGCGGCCGGCGAGGGCGACGAGCGACGGCGCGCGCACCGACCGGATGGCGAAGTACGTCGCCCCGATGGTCCCGGCGGCGAGCACGAGGGTCATGAGCAGCCGCACCCAGAACGGGGTGCCGTCCCACGAGCCGAGGTCGAGCAGGTTGTCGGTGGTGCAGGCGAGGGCGATGCCGCCGACGGCGACCAGGACGACCGCGGCGATTGCCACGCTCGCCGAGTACACCCACTCGCGGGCTTGCCAGGACTTCAGTTGGCGGAGGATGGGGGTCATGTTGTCGAGGACCAATTCAGGCGGGACACGGATGAAGAGGATGAAGACACGGATGAGGAGGATCGGACGGAATGATTCATGGTTCTGATCCTCCTCATCCCTGCTCCCTCCGTGTCATCCGTGTCCGGTTCGGTTGATTCTTCATCACGATCAACTCTCGCTGTTCGGGTCGCAGGCTACCCATCCACTCGTAGCACCTGCAATTCCCCGGTCGTCAGTTCCAATACAGCGACCGTGAACTCGTCGGCCCGGTGGAGCGCACCAGGGTTGATCCGCCGCACGTCCCCGACCACGACATCGCTCGGCGCGTGCGAGTGGCCCGACAGCAAGAACTCCGGCCGCTCGGCCAACACCCAGCGCACGTCGGTCGTCATGTGCGCGTGGACCACACCGACCCGTCGCCCGCCCAGTTCCAGCACCCCGCCCCACTCCAGGCAGACCGGCCCGTGTTCCGCCGCAGCTTGCCGAAGCGCCGGTACCGAATCGGCGTCGTGGTTGCCGAACACGAACCAACTCGGCCTCACCGCCAGTGCCGCGACAATCGGGGGGCTGGCCAAGTCTCCGCAATGCACCAGTGCGTCGGCCCCGGCGTCGCACAGCATCCGAACCGCCAGCCGCGTCCGCGCCAGCTCGTCATGCGTGTCCGAAAGGATGCCGAGTCGCATGGTTTTCCTCCGTCGTCGTCGCAAGCGGCTGTTCGCCGTGTGTCGCCCCCCGACTCTCGGCAGGGCGGTTGGCCCCTCGCTCGCGCGTCGGGCTAACTGGCGGCTGGTCGCGCCACCCGCGGCCCTTGCGGGCCGGGTTCGCCCAGAAAGCACCCCCGGCATGACTGCCGGGGTTCACCCAATCAACTCAGGCTGTTCACTTTCCTGATCGTCCACTCGGCGGCGAACAGCAGCAGCAGGAGTGCCCACCACCAGTGGTTCCACGTCCACAGGTCCACCTCCCCCTTCTCGACGAACGGGGTGGTCTTCGGCTTCAACTCGTCCGGCAGGCGGTGCAGATCCTCTTCCCGATAAAACTTGCCGCCGGTCGATTCGGCGAGCGCCCGCAGGCCCTCCTCGTTCATCGGCCCGGCGCTCAACTCGTGGTCGGTCGGCAGGTTCACCCGGTACTCGAGCGTGGCCGTGTCGTCGCCGTTCTCCACCTTCATGGTGTACCGGCCGGGCTTGTTGAACGGCACCGTCGCCACGAACTCGCCCGGCTGACCCGGCAGGCTGTTCAGGATCACCGACGTGGTCGGGGCGTTCACGTCGTCGGTCTGCGACACGGTGCCCGAAATCTTGTCCACCTGGATCGGCTTCAGCTCGCTCGTCAGCAGGCGGGCGTACACCTGCCCGGTGCGGCCGGCCGTCGGGTCGGACGTGTCGAGCGACAGTTGCGTCAGCTTGGTGCCGAGCGTCCGGGGCGCGCCGCACACGTACACCGCCTGACTCCAGAAGCGGTAGAAGTACTTGTCCGCCTCGTTCCGCCGCCACCGCCACGTCTCGTCGAACCCGGCGAACAGCACGTACCCCTTGCCGTAGTAGTGGCCGACGAGCAGGGGCATGGGCTTGCCGTCGGGCAGCTTGGCCGTCGGGTGGACCAGGAACGTTTCGGCCCCCGGCTTCAGCTTGGTGATCGGGAAGTGCCACATGACCGGCGGCAGGGTGGCCCACACCCGCTTGCTCTCGGCCGGCACGTCGTCCAGGCCGAGCAGGGCCGACCGCTCGCCGGCGGCGGTGGGCACGGGGCGGAACCCCTCGGTGCGGCTGTCCGGGTCCATCTTGAACTTGGTCGGCTTGAACTCGACCGGCAGTACGTCGGCGAGCGGCGTCTTGTCGAACGTGGTCGGGGCCGACGCCTTGCCGGCGATCTGGATCAGCCCGCCGCCCTCGGCCACGAACTCCCGCACCCACGTCTGCTGGTCGGGCGTCAGGTAGCTGGCCGGGATGTCGCCGAGAATCAGCAGATCGTAGGCGAACAGCTCCGGGCGGGTGGCCGGGAAGTTGGGCAGGAACGGGTCGCCCGACTTCATCGCCTTCGGGTCGCCGTCGGTCAGGATGAATTTGGCCTCGCACCGGCGGTCCCGCAGCAGCCCCCGCTGGATGAACTTGAAGTCCCACCGCGGCTGACTGTCCACCCCCAGCACCTTCAGCTTGCGGTCCACCACCTTCACCGCCTTCACCGCCTCGTCGGTCAGCACGTCGGTGTCGCCGATGTACCGGGCGACCACCTTCAGTTCCTGCTTGCCGAGCGTCTCGGCGTCCTGTTTGGTGGGCACGAACCGGAGCGCCGCCTTCTGGTCGTCGCCGTCCTTCGCGTCCACCGTCTCGGTCGCCACCTCGCGGCCGTTCAGCAGCAGTTTGAACTCGACCCGGCCCCGCCCGCCGAACCCCTTGCCGCGGAACCGCACCGGCACCACCGCCGTGTCGTCCACGAACAGCGCGTCCTGGCTGATGACATCGCGGATTTGAAGCTGGGTGAACGAGCTGCTGCCGACGCCGTACACGTGCACCGGCACGCCGGCCCGCACGCACTCGCGGGCCAGGTCGTCGAGGCTCCGCCCGCTGGCGTTCTCACGGCCGTCGGTCACGAGCACCACGGCGGCGGGTTGCTGGTTCTCGTCGCGCTTGAGCAGGTCGAACACGGTGTCGGCGATGGCCGTGCGGGGGCGGTCGGGCTTCAGCCCAGTGAGCCAGTTCGGCTCCTTCGGGTCGAGGCCGTCGCGGGTGACGCCGAACGCGGCGGCTTCCACCGGGCCGGTCTTGCCCAGCTTCTTCACCAGGTCGAGCCGCGGGTTGGTGAGGGCGGCGCGGGCGATGTCCAGGCGGGTCGGCTTGTCGGGCGTGTTGGCCGGGATGCTCTCGGTGCTGGGCATCTCTGGCACCGGCTGATTCGGCGGCACCAGGTCGAAGGCGACGGCCGTCCGCCAGCGGTCGGCGGTGCCGGGGCGCGGGTCGGCGGCGGCCATGCTCTCGCTGGCGTCGACGAGCAGCACCACCGGCTTCGCCTTGTCCCCGCGGGTCTCGTGCAGCCACGCCGGGCGGAGGGCGAGGAACAGGATGAGGCCGACGAGCGTCACGCGAATGGCGGCCAGCAGCAGCCGCCAGCCGAGCTTCACGCGGGCGGATTCGATCAAATAGAGGAACACGACGCCGCCGGCGGCCAAGACGAACAGCAGCACGGCCGCCCACAGGGGGAACCAACTGCGGCAGGTGAGCGCGGCGAACGGCACGGTGGCGAGCATGTCAACGGTTCCCAATGGATGCCAAATTCAACGCAGAGGATGCAGAGAAAACAGGAGCTAACCACAGAGACACAGGGACACAGAGAAGACAAGAGACAGAATTCTGTTCTCTCGAACTGGCTTCGGTTTTCTCTGTGTCTCTGTGCCTCTGTGGTTAGTCCTTGCTTCTCACGCCGTGCGGCCGCAGTGCCACGCCCACGCGGCTTCGCCGCACACGAACGCGGCCAGCAGCAGCAGCAGCACGACCGTCGGCCACTCCTTGTCCGGGCGGTTCACCAGGCTGTCCGGGTCGGCCGACGCCACCGACTTCAACTCCACGCCCAGCTTCCCCTTGCCCTCGTCGTTCGTCGCCAGGTCCAGGTTGTCCGACTCCCGCAACTCCGGGTTGACGGCGAACCGCGGGGCGTCGTCGGCCTCGCGGCCGACCGGCTGGATCTTGTAGTCCCCGGACACGGTCGTGTCGGCGGTGGTGAGCGTCGGCTTCTCGCCCTCGGCCAGCGTCGGCTTGCCGATCCGCACCCGCACGCCCTCGGGCTTCACCAGCTCGTACTCGGCCGTCGGGTCGGGGGCCACCCAGCGGATCGGCTCGCCGGCGGTCAGGTTGCCGCCCTTCCCCGACCGGCCCGTCAGGTGCGACAGGAGGAACCGCATGGTGGACACGTAAGACACCGCCCCCACCTTGGCCGGCCAGTTCGACCAGGTGCCGTCGAGGGTGGTGTGGACGAACACCACCTCGCCGCGGCCGACCGGCTTGGTCGAGATCATCGGCGTCTGGTTGTCGAGTCGCAGCAGCACGCGGCCAATCGACGCCGGGTCTTCGTTGACGGCGAGGGCGGCCATCACGTCCACGTCGGCGGTGGCGGCGTTGAACGGCGTCTGCCGCAGGCGGGCGATCATGGACAGCGGGGCGACGGTGTCGATGGCCGGCTTGAACGGCGCTTCGGGTTTCGTTTCCACCTTCTGCGTCAGGTCGAACGGCAGCAACTTCGCCCCGCCGGAACCGAGCAGTTTGTTGTAACTGTCCGGCACGACGAACGGCCCGCTGCCGACGATCAGCCCGCCGCCGTCGGTCACGAACTTGGTGAGGGCGGTCACGAACTCGGGCGTGAGTGACGCGATGCCGGGCTTGTCGGTCTCGCTCGCCGGCACGTCGGCCAGCACGACGATCTGGTAGTCGGTCAGCTTCTCGTTCACCGCCTGCTCGGTGGGCAGCACCTTCGGCTTGATGAAGTAGTCATCCCGCAGGGCGTCGGACACCGGGGCGATGGCCTGGGCGACGTAGTGGGCGGCGGAGTCGCGGGAGTCGCGGGGGTCGGGGCGGCCGTCCACGATCAGCACGCCGATGGTGCGGCGGACGAGGATCAGCTTGTCGAAGCGGTTGTCGCCGGGCAGGTCGTCGGGTTGGGCGGCGGTGGCGACCGTCTTCCCGCCCACCTCAGTGGTCGGCTGACCCACCCGCGCCGTGAGCAGCCGCGTGCCGGGGTCGCCGAGGGCGGCAGTCATGGTCACCGGGAATGTCGCGCCCGGTTCGATCTCCGGGGCCAGCCCGCTGTCGATGCCGTTGTCGCTGCCGTCCACGGTCAAGCTCACCGCCACGTTCGACACCTTCACCCGCCCGGTGTTCTTCACCAGCACGGTGAACGGCAGGCGGGTGCCGCTGTGCGGGATGGCGTCGGGGAAGGTGATGTCCGTCACGGCCACGTTCTTGATGGGCGGCTGTTCGGTCACGCCCTTGTCGCGCTTGGGCGGGGTGCCGCAGCGGAGGGCGTTCAGGGTGGCCCGCTGGCGGAGGTCGGCGGCGTGCGCGGCGGCGGCGCCTTCCAGCCCGTTCTGTTGGAAGTCGCTGAACAGGTACACTTCGGAGCGGTTGCCGCCGGGCACGCGGTCGAGGGCCACCTTCGCCTCGGCCAGTCCGGGCGCGAGGTCGCCGGCCTGACTGGTGAGCGCGATGTTGTTGATGACGGCGCGGGCCTGGTCCAGGTTGGTGGGCGTGAACGGGATGGCGGTGGCGCGGTCGGAGACGGTAATGACTTGCACGGTCGAGCCGGGGGGCAGCTTCTCGAGTACGGTGAGGGCGGTCTCTTTGGCCACGGCGATCCGCGTCTTGCCGCCGTCTTGCGCGCCCATGCTGTACGACGTGTCGAACACCAGCACGGCGTCCACGCTCGACCCGCTGCCGCCCCAGAATCCGGAGGAGTCGGCGAACCGGGCCACCGCCAGCGCCATTACGACGAGCGCCGCACAGCGGATGAGCAGCAGGACGAGTTCGCGGAACTTGATCCGCTTGGCCGTCTGCTCGATGCTCTTGCGGAGGAAGTCCATGGCCGCCCACGGGAGCGGGCGGAACCACGCCTTGAACAGGAAGTGCAAGGCGACGGGCAGGGCGACGGCCAGCCCGCCGAGCAACAGGAGTGGGTACGTGGGGGTCATGTGTCTTCTGGTTCTCCCGAACCACCTGTGTTCGCCGCGAGCATCGCGAGCGCCAACCGCCCTGGCGCTCGGGATGCACGCGGCGAACACGCCTACCGTTTCGCCTGTTGCAGCCGCCGCACCAGGTACTCGCCCAGCGCGTACACCGGCTTGCGGTCGGTCGGCATCAGCACGTAATCGATGCGGCTGCCGTCGCACCCGCGCTGCAACTCGGTCAGGTATTCCTTCACCGCCTTCGTGTACGCCGGGCGGAGCAGGTGCGGGCGGGCGAGCAGGTAGTCCGCCCCTTCCAGGTTGGTGAAGCGGATGTTGCCGTCGAGCGGGAAGTCGATCTCGTCGCGGTGCATGACGTGCAGCAGACACACCTCGTGCCCGCGGAAGCGGATCTGCCGCAGCGCGCCGAGCAGCTTCTCCGGGTCGTCGAAGCAGTCCGAAATCAGGATCACAATTCCGCGGCGGGACACCTGCTCGGACAGCCGCTCGAGCAGCGGGGCGATGGCCGTCTTGTGGCCGGCGCCGGCCTCTTCGAGCATCCGGCAGATGGCGTTGATGTGCGGGAGCGAGCCGCTGGCCGGCAGCTCGGCCCGCAGTTGCTCGTCGAACGTCCGCAGGCTCACGCTGTCCCGCTGGCGGATGATGGTGAACGCCAGACTCGCGGCGATCAGCTTGGCGTACTCCAGCTTGTTCTGCTCGCCCGCGCCGTACCGCATGGAGTTGCTGGTGTCCACCAGCAGGTGGGCGATGAAGTTCGTTTCCTGTTCGTACTGCTTGACCGTGTACCGCTCACTCCGCCCGTAGCTCTTCCAGTCGATGTGCTTGATGTCGTCGCCGGGCACGTACTCGCGGTGCTGGACGAACTCCACGCTGAACCCGCGGAAGGGCGACTTGTGGTCGCCCACCCGCAGGCCTTCGACGATCTGGCGCGCCTTCACGCCGAGCGACTCCGCGCGGGCGAGGACATCCGGTTTCAACAGCGTGGACATTCACCGCTCCAAATTTTTGCCACGGATGAACACGGATGAAAGTCACGATTCAGACTGAGGAATGAGGAAACCAGGAAGGCAGGAACAGAGTTCTGATCCGATCTTCTCCTGGCTTCCTGCCTTCCTCATTGACTGTCTTCCTGCTGATCTGTCTTCATCCGTGGCGAACTCTTAACTGTTCATGCGGCAACAGCGGTGGCCGCGCCTTTGAGCAGCTTCTGCACCACCTCTTCGACGGTGATACCCTCGCTCTGGGCGGCGAAGTTGAGCATCAGGCGGTGCCGCAGGATGGGCAGGGCCACCTCCACCACGTCGTCCCCGGCCACGTGGTTCGCCCCCCGCAGGACGGCGTGGGCCTTCGCCGCCAGAATCAGGTTCATGCTCGCCCGCGGGCCGGCCCCCCACACCACCCACTTGTTCACGAACGCCGCCGCTTCGGGCGTCTTCGGCCGGCTCATCCGCGCGATCCGCTTGGCGAAATGCGCTACGTCGAAAAGCTCCGGAGCGAGACCGGCTTTCCCACGGTTGCGATCGCCCAGGCCTGGCTGGACCGTGAAGACCTGGCCGCGACGCTGGCGGGGCTGGCGCAGTTCGGGTTCGTGCGCGGCATCCGCCACAAGCCGCGCGCCGGCCAGATGGACGACAAGCGCTGGCGTTCGGGATTCGGGCAGCTCGCCCGGCAGGGGCTGCGCTTCGACCTGCAGGCGCCCTGGACACAACTTGACGAGGCGGCGCGGCTCGCGCGCGACTTCCCCTACGCACTCGTT
>JANNVG010000862.1:0-2759 GCA_031414395.1 Fimbriiglobus sp. | reverse complement strand
CTCCAGCGGTTCGAGCCGACCTTCCCGACCACCAACGGGGGCGTGTCGTGGACGGCCCTGCGGGTGCGGCTGCGCGGCGACAACCCCACCTTCTTCGCCAAGGTGGTGGGGGTGAACAGCATGCCGTGGGAGACGTACGCGGTGGCCGCCCACCGCCCGCGGGACGTGGCCATCGTCCTGGACTACTCCGGGTCGATGCAGTTCGGCAGTCAGTTCAACTGGGAGGGGGCGTGGGGCGGGTCGAACGGGCCGGTGAACGGCACCATGAACCCGGACCCCGTCTACCCGCAGTTCGGCCACTACTGGCGGTACACGCAGTACAGCACCACCACCGGGCTGACGGCCGGGAACGCCGGCAGCGGCACCCCCGGCAGCCGGCCGAACCCCCTCCGCACCGAAAACTCGTTCGTCATGGGGTCGGGCGAGGTGCAGGCGGTGGCCAACCTGACGGTCGAGACGAACAGCGGCCCGCCCATGATCCTCGACTTCCGCATGTCCCCGGACAACGTGAACAGCCCGAGCACGCCGGCGACGACGGTGGTCGCCGGCAACATGTGGAACGCCTTCAACCGCTGGATGCGGGCCACCCCGGCGGTCGAGAACGTGTTCACCGACTCGGCCTTCCGGCCGGGCGGGGCGAACGCCGGCGCGAACACCGGCGTGTACGTCAACCGCACGTTCAACTGGAGCAATTACGACGCCTTCGACAAGACGAACCAGTACGGCCCGACCCCGGCCCCGGACTCGTTCAAGGACCAGTCGGACGCCGACGCCACTTACGTGGGCGACCGCTCACCCCGCAAGGGCGGGCGGATCTACACCACCGCCACCACCTTCGACCCGGCCACCGCCACCGGCGCCGCCCGCGACGTGCGGCACGTGCTGTCGGCCGCCACCGCCGGCAACACCACCCTCGTCCCCCTGGTCGCCCGCACCACCGCCCCGACGACCACCCCGCTCGGGTACACGTTCCCCGCGTTCGGCGACGGCGGCACCAGTTGGGACAACTTCCGCGACGACGTGTGGGAGCGGTACGGGTACGACCTGGACGTGGCCCGGTACTCGGGCACCAGCCCGGCGGTGCCCAACCGCACCCAGGCGGCCGTCCGCACGGCCGACCTGTTCCAGGGGTACAGCATGGGGCCGGCGTACTACGGCAAGACGTTCTACCAGTGGCCGCCCGACCCGCGGTTCACGGCGAACGCCGACGTGACGGCCCCGGCGACCACCGGCAGCCCGGCGTTCGACACCAGCGGGCGGGCCATGTGCGACTGGCGGCGGCGGTTCTTCTACCGCACCGGGTTCACCGAGGCGAACGCCACCGCCGCCATCCCGACCGGGCGGCTCGACCCGCAGATCGACAACGACACCGTCACTGCCGGCGACCAGAGCGTCAACCAGGTGCTGCTTACCAACGGCGCCGGGCGGGTGCTGAACAGCGGCAACCGCTACCGGGTGAACTACCGGGCGATTCTGGCGTGGCTGAAGAGCGGGCCGCAGGCGCTGCCGCCCAACCTGCGGGCCGGCCGCATGTTGTACTACACCAGCATCCCGAACGACGTGGACGACCTGACCAACCTGGACAAGCGGTTCTGGCGGGATTACATCGACTTCGTCCTCGGGTTCAACGGCAACAACGGCCAGTACGACCCGCAAAACAACCTGGCCGGGAACGAGGCGTTCGGGTTCCCCGAAGGGGCCACCCCGGCGGTGCAAGCGACCGGCACGTTCACCCCGACCGGCGCGCCGGGGGCCAACCCGCGGCCGTACATGAACTACACGGACAACCCGAGCCGCCCGCGGCTGCACTTCTGGTTCGGCCCGTACACCATGCTCAACTTCCTGTCCTCCCGCCAGGGGTCGAGCGGGAGCGGGCGGAACTACTGGCTGGCCGGCACCGTCCACGAGGCCCAGAGCTGGCAACTGAAGGCGGCCATGAACTCGGCGCTCGACGACATCCAGAACAACCACCCGAACGACTTCTGCTCGCTCGTGTACTTCTCCAACTACATCTTCAACACCCCGCGGGTGCGGATGGGGCAATACTGGGACGAGCTGAAGCTGAGCCTGTTCTACCCGAACAACAACCCGGACGTGGGCACCACCCACAGCAACTTCATCAACGCCATCAAGCTCGGCGACCAGACGACCGAGATCCGCCCGTACACCTCCACCCTGGGCAACCGGCTGGTGGGCAACATCCCGAACGCGAACGGCGGCACCGACCCGGTGAGCGGCATGGCCATGGCCTTCAACACCCTGTCGTGGTCGGCGTCGGCGCAAAACGCGCGCTCGCCCAACGGGGTGGTGAACGGCGGCACCGGCCGCCGCGGGGCGGCCAAGATCGTCATCTTCGAGACGGACGGGGTGCCGAACGGACGGCCGGCGTGGACGTACACCGGCACCGGCTGGAACACGTACTACGCCGAGGGCGGGAGCAACCCCGGCAGCAGCGCGGCCGACGACGCCGTGCAGGTGGTCACCCGCATGAGGCAGACCGCCGGCAGCGGCGGGTTCAGCCTGCCCAGCGCCCCCGCCCGCGTGTTCGCCATCGGGTTCGGCGACCTGTTCGCCATCACCCCGGCCACCACCGCCGCCACCGACGCCCGCACCTTCCTGCTGAACGTGCAGAAGGCCGGCGGCACGTCCGCCGCCACCGACGTCGCCCTGCCCCCCGGCCACATCATCACCGGCCCGTACCAGACCCGCATCGACAACATGAAGGACACCCTCCAGCGGATCATGCAGTCGGGCGTGCA
>JANNVG010000861.1:0-2638 GCA_031414395.1 Fimbriiglobus sp. | reverse complement strand
GCGAGCCGTGCGAGCGCCAGTCGCAGTTCGCGCTCGCACGGCTCGCGGCGAAGAATGGTAGCTGTGGTGTTGAACTCCCCCTCTCCGCTCGGAGAGGGGGACGGGGGGTGAGGTCTCGACTCGCCGCCCGCCTCACTTGTCCTTCTTCTCCTCGGCCTTCTTCTCCTCGGCCTTCTCTTTCGGCGGAGGGGCCTTCGGGTAACCCTTCACGTTCTTGTCGGCCCACTCGTACCACTTGGCGACGGCGGCGGCGCGGGTCTCGTCCATCTTCTCCGGCTTGCCGTCCAAGTCCTCGAAGTGGAAGTTGTAGTAGCTGAACTTGAGCGTGTCGGCCGGGTTGTTCGGGTACCTCGACTTCATGCCGGCGTCGGTCGGGTCCTTCTTCGCCATCACCATGCTCATGGCCAGGGCCACGTCCCGCAACTGGATCACCTGGTTCTGCCGCTGGCCGTTGACGATCACCGCCCCGTTGTACGCCACGCCCTCGTCTTGCAACAGCGGGGCGAGCAGGGGCAGGTCGGCGGCGGTGCCGGCCTGGGCCACCTTGCACGCCGCTTGCGCCTTCTGCACTGGGGTGGCGGTGGGCGACTCGAGCATCTTGCGGGCCATGGGCACGGCCACCGGCAGCTTGAAGGTGGTGGCCACGTTCATGCAGGCGGCCACGTTGCGGGGGTCGGTGCGGGTCTCGAACCACTTGATGGTGACGGCGGCCAGCGCGTCCTTCCGCGGGTCGGTGTCGAGGGCGGTGCGGAGTTGGCTCATCTGGAGGAGGTACGTCGGGGCGTTCACCCCCACCCCGCCGCCGGCGTCCGGGATGGTGGTCTCGACGAACAGGATGGCGATCACATCGGCGGCCGACGCCTGGGTCGTGACGCGGCTACTGGAGAAGCCGCCGTTCGCCCGCGGGTTCAGTTGCTGGCGGCGGTTGTTGACGGCGGCGGCCACCACCTCCTCGGGCTGCCCGAGCGTGGCGAGCATGTCGCGGTTGGGCGACAGGATGAGGTCGCGGTACAGTTGGCGGGCCTGCTCGGTGCGGCCGGTGATGGCGAAGAACTCGTCGGCGCCGGGCAGGTCGTGCTTGTACTTGCCGGCGGTGTCGGCGACGAAACAGTCCACACGGGCGCGGGTCTCGAGGCCATACGCCCTCGGGTACAGCAGCTCGCACCGGCGGACCACCTCGGGCACGGCGCCGGTCTCCAGCCCGTCGCGGATGGCGGGCAGGGCCAGCCGGCCCAACTCGCGGAGGTCGCGGGCGGCCTCCTCGCGGGCGTTGAAGTAGTCGTCGCCGAGCACCTTCACCAGCGCGCGGGCGCGGGCGTCGTCCGCGGCGGGGACGGCGAGCGTAGCGGGGTTGGCGTCCGGCGGGGCCGGCTGCATGAGCGGCACGGTGCCGAGCATGGTGGCGAGGGTGATGTGAAACACGGCAATCCCCCGAGGGAGGTGGGGAGCGGCGGGCGGGCGGAAACACCGAGCGAGGCACCCCGGCGAGCAAGAGTGCCATGACAGTTTAGCAGATTCAACAGGCGAGCGGCCGGCGGGTTTCGACTTCGGTGCCTTTCGTATGCGGCGCCCCACCCCCCGCCGCTCTTCTGGTGGCACCGGCAGGAATGCCTGTGCCACCAGTCCTACAAATCCACCATGCTGCACGTCGCCCTGTGGGAACCGGAAATCCCGCCGAACACCGGCAACGTGGCCCGCCTGTGTGCGGCCACCGGCACGCGACTGCACCTGATCGGCCGGCTGGGGTTTCGCACCGACGACAAGAGCGTGAAGCGGGCCGGCCTCGACTACTGGCCGCACGTCGATTGGGTGACGCACGCCACCTTCGACGACTTCCTGGCGGCCGTCGCCCCGGCTCGCATCTGGGCGGTCGATAACCCCGCCCCCACCAACTACACGCGAGCCGCGTTCGCCGACGGTGATGTACTGCTGTTCGGTTCCGAATCGAAAGGGCTGCCGGAAACAGTGCGCGCTGCACTCGCCGAACGGTTAATCGGCATCCCCATGCCAACCGCTGCCGTCCGCAGCCTCAACCTGGCCACCGCCGTCGGCGTCGTGTTGTACGAAGCGCTCCGACAAATCGAGCGGTGGTAGCCCGCAGGTTGTCCCAGGTTCACATCGCGGTGAATCCGGCCACGGGGAACGGCCGAAGTTCGCCCGGTACTGGGAGGGCGAACGCATGGTGGTGGTCACGTCGGCGGCACCGGCGGTCGTCGCCGTTCCCACGCTGGAACTGCTCTCGGCGTTCGTTCACGACGAGTTGTGCAAGCTCGACCACCTCGACCCGGCCCAGACGCCGCTCCGCAAAACCGCGCTCGTCCGCCGCGGCAAGACGTGCGGGCTGGTGTTTCACGTGGAAGGCCCGCGGCTGCTCCGCACGTCGGCCGTGTGGTCGGCCGACGAGGCGCGGGTGATCGTGTACGACTCGACCGGCAGGCGGGTGCGGGAAGTGCGGCTGAGCGAGTCGCCGGCGGTGGGGTAGGCCGACGCGCGAGGGTTGTGGCTACGCCGCGGCGCGGCGACCGATGTTTGCCTGGGGTGAAGCGAGCGCAGCGAGCGGAACCCCTGGATTCGATAGGAGAATGAACTAAGCCCCGGAGGGGCGACTGGTCGAGTTGCTGTCGCCCCTCCGGGGCTT
>JANNVG010000860.1:0-7052 GCA_031414395.1 Fimbriiglobus sp. | reverse complement strand
ACACCGGGATGTGCGGCTGGATCAACACCCACTGCTCGTCGGTCACATCACTCGGGTAGGATTGAGTTCTCATGGGCTATTTTACGCCCCCGACCACCCCTTGTGGGACAGTCACTGAGCAACTTCTTCCGCTTCTTCTCGCTCAACTTCGAGAAGCTGAAGTTGAAGAAGCTCATCACCACCTGCTACAAGAACAACGACGCCGACCTGTTCAGCACGCACACCTGCGAAAAGGGCAAGTACCTTGTTTACGAGGGCGACAAGGACGGCGACCGCATTCCAGGCCCCGACGAGACCACCATCCGTGACTTCAAGGGGGACGGCGACTTCCGCAGCAAGGAGTGCATTTCGCTACTGCAAGAGGCGGACATCGTCGTCACCAACCCGCCCTTCTCCCTCTTCCGCGAATACCTCCAGCAACTGATCGAGCACGACAAGAAGTTCCTCATCATCGGCAACCAGAACGCGATCAGCTACAAGGAGGTTTTCGGTCTCATCAAGGAAGACAAGATGTGGCTGGGTTACACCCATCCCGTGGCGTTCGTCGTGCCCGACCACTACGAGATGCGAGAGGGGAGAAGCTGGCGAGACGAGAAGGGTACGAACTGGCGGAGCCTCGGAAACGCCTGCTGGTTCACCAACCTCGATATCCAAAAGCGGCATGAGAGCCTTGTCCTCTACAAAACGTACTCGCCGGAAAGCTACCCGACATACGTCAACTACGACGCGATAGAAGTGTCACGCTACACGGACATCCCCAACGACTACGACGGGGCGATGGGAGTCCCCGTCACCTTCCTTGACAAGTACAGCCCCGATCAGTTCGAGATCTTGGGGTCCAGCATGACATTGAGCAACCCAATGTCGGGATTCGCTGAGAAAGGGACTTACGAGCAGGGCGGGCCACGGTTTTACCTCGCCAACGGTAACGGGACATACCGCCGGATGTACGACCGGCTCGTCATTCGGAACAAGAGGTTGGGATAAACCATGAAGATCGAACTCCGCGAGATCAGCGTCCGCGAACTCACGTCCGGCTACGCGGACAATGCCGAGCAGGGCGTGGTCGGGTACGGTGGCAAGTTGGACATTCGCCCGCCGTACCAGCGGGAGTTCATCTACAAGGACAAACAGCGGAACGCGGTGATCGACACGTTGCGGAAGAACTTCCCTCTGAACGTGATGTACTGGGCGGTGCGGACGGGCGGCGGGTACGAGGTGATCGACGGGCAGCAGCGGACGCTCTCCGTCTGCCAGTACGTGAACGGCGATTTCTCGATCAACGGCTTGGCGTTCCACAACCTTCAGGACGACCAGCAGGCGCAGGTTCTCAACTACAAGCTGATGGTCTACTTCTGCGAGGGCACCGACAGCGAGAAGTTAGGTTGGTTCCAAACGATCAACATCGCCGGCGAGAAATTGACCGACCAGGAGCTGCGCAACGCCGTCTACGCCGGGCCGTGGACGGCCGACGCCAAGCGGTACTTCAGCAAGACGGGGTGCCCCGCTTATGGGCTGGCGAGCGAGTATGTGAAAGGCAGTCCGATCCGTCAGGAGTACCTGGAGACGGCGATTGAATGGCACGCCGGGGCGACGGCGGCGGGCACCATCGAAGAGCACATGTCGAAGCACCAGCACGACCCCAACGCGGTCGCGCTGTGGAACTACTTCCAGAGCGTCGTCAACTGGGTGAAGGCGACGTTCCCGAAGTACCGCAAGGAAATGAAGGGGGTGGCGTGGGGGCCGCTCTACGACGAGTTCGGGAGCAAGCCGCACGACGCCAAGAAGCTGGAAAAGCGAATCGCCGAGCTGATGGCCGACGAGGACGTGACCAAGAAGTCGGCCATCTATCGGTATGTGCTGGACGGCGACGAACACCACCTGAGCATCCGCGCGTTCTCGCCCAACGACAAGCGCGAAGCCTACGAGCGACAGCAGGGCGTCTGCGTCAAGTGCCAAAAAGAGTTCGACATCGGCGAGATGGAAGGCGACCACGTCAAGCCGTGGCGCGAGGGGGGAAAGACGAACGCCGCCAACTGCCAGATGCTTTGCATAGACGACAACCGGCGGAAGTCTGACAAGTAGGGTAGGCCGACGGCACGGCCGCCGTGTGGCAGCTGGCCAAGTGACACGCGCGAGTCAAGCCGTCGTCGTCGCCGCCGCCGCCGGCTTCGCGGCGGGCGCCCCGCCCTTCCACTTCTTCACGTCCCACACCAGCCCCACCTTCTCCCACAGCAGGATCACGCCGTAGCTGGTGTCGATCTGCCACCACTCCCACCCGTGGTTGGCCATCCGCGGGGAGTGGTGGTGGTTGTTGTGCCACCCCTCGCCGTAGGACAGCAGGGCCATCAGCCAACTGTTCCGGCTGCCGTCGCCGGTGGGGTACGGCTGCGAGCCGAACGAGTGCCCGACCGAGTTGATGGCGAACGCCAGTTGCTTGCTGATGACCACCGGCAGGCAGTACCCGATCACCACCCCGGCCCACCCGTCGAGCAGGTAGCAGCCGGCGGCGGCCAGCAGCGGCGGCACGAACCAGAGGCGATCCAGCCAGAGGATTTCCGGGTATCGGGCGAAGTCCCGCACGATGCGGTAGTCGGGCCGGAACGCCCACGGCTCGAACAGCCAGCCGAGGTGGGCGTACCAGAACCCGCGGCGGACGGGGGAGTGCACGTCGCCGTCGCGGTCCGAGTGGGCGTGGTGCCGGCGGTGGTGGGCGCACCACGAGAGCGGACCCACCTGGGTGGACAGGCAGCCGGCCACCGCCATCACGAACTGCCACGCCCGCGACGTTTTGTACGACCGGTGCGCGAAGTAGCGGTGGTAGCACACCGTCACCCCATACCCGATGACGGTGAGCAGCCCCGCGAACAGCACCCAGGTGGTGACGGTGGCGGACGCGAACACGAACGGGAGGGCGAAGAGAGCGGCGTGCGGCAGCACCAGCGTGGCGGTGAGGAAGAGGATCTGGCGGGTCATGGGCGGCTCGGTGTGTGGGGTCATTGTCAATGAAACGCCCCGGCCGCCAATCGCCGGGGCCGCGAGCGGCCAAGGGAATGCCGACAATTCCCCTTTCCCGCTTGTGAGCGGCGCGGCCGGCGGACATCATGACCGCTTCCGCTTCCGCCTCCCCCCGCCCCGACCCCGGTCATGCGCACCTTCCACCCGCGACTGGCCGTGTCCGGTCTGGCCGCCGTCGTGCCCGGCGTGGGCGAGGTCGGCCGGCGGTTCGGCGAACTGGTCGGCACCGACGAGCTGCTCACCCGCATCCGCCCGGTGTACCCGAAGTCCGACCGCCCGGTCGAGGCCGACTGGGTGCGGCAGTACCTGGGCATCCGCTCGGTGGCCGTCGGCCGGAGCACCCTCGACCTGTGCCGTCGGCTGTGGGCCGACGGCCTGGACACGTCCGCCGCCTTCGCCGTCTGCCAGACGTTCTTCAACGCCGCGCTCTACCACATGCTCGGCGAGGCGGTGCGGGCGGCGGTGGCCCAACGGCCCGACGTGCGGGTGGTGGCCCACCTGCACATCGGGTCGGGCATGCACCAGTTCATCGAAGACCGCCTGCACCGCATCCGGCGGGCGAGCGGGGTGAGCGAACCGGGGGTGTGTACGCTCATCCTCCAGCAGGGGTGCGCCGGCGTGCTGGCGGCCGTCGAGGCGGCCGACGCCCTGCTCGGCGACTCGCCCGACCCGGCCCGGCAGGTGCTCGTGACGGCCGAGAACAACATGATCGTCACCGCCCACCTGCGGGCGCGGCACCGGCCGCCGGGCAACTCGGATTACAACTACTGGCTCTGGCCGGCCGTGTTCGGCGAGGGGGCGGGGGCGATGCTGCTCGGCCGGCCGACGGGCGACGCCCGCTGGCGAGTCACGGCCGCCGGGGTGGAGGTGCTGGCCGACGGCGAATCGGTGGTCGGGCCGGTGGGCGAGAGCGGGGCGGACGGGTATCAGGTGATGCTGAACGCCAAGCAGGTGCGGCAGAACTACCTGGCCGGGGTTCCGCGGCACGCGGAGTTGGCCGTCGCCGCACTCGGCGGGGCGGGGCGGCTGCACCGCCTCTGCCTGCACGAGTCGAACCCGCTGCTGGTGGAGCAGGTGGCGCGGCAGCTCGGCGTACCGGCCGAGCGGGTGCCGACGCACTCGGCCGAGGTGGGCACGCTGGCCAGCGTGTCGGCGTTCACCCTGCTCGGAGAGGCGCTCTCCGCGCCGCCGGAAGGAGCCGCCGACGGCATCGCCTGTAGCCTGATCGGTGAAGCCGGCGGGCACCTGCTGGCCGGGCACCTGTGCCTCCGCCGCGGGGGGTGAGGGCCGATGGCGAAGCGAGCGCCCCGATTCGACTTCAACCACACATCCACCCGGCCGACGAGGCCGCAAGGGACAGACTGAAAATGCTCTACTCGCTTGGGCACCGAGCGCCGCTGATCGCACGTCCGCACGCCGCCGGCCGTCGGGTACGCCGACGGCACGGCGGTGGTGTGGAAGTGGTGACACTGACACTCCCCGGCGTGTCGGCGGCTCAGGTGGCGGAGAAGACCACGCGGAAGCCGATGGTGTCGCGGTGAGATTCGGGGAACGCGCTGTACCGGCTGGCCGAGCGGCACAGGTTCGAGAAGTTGTCGAACGCCCCGCCGCGGATGACCCGCTGCCCGTCGTCGCTCCGCCGGCACACCGGATCGACCGCCGGGGCGGTGGCGTAGTACGTCGGCACGTAGTAGTCGTGGCACCACTCCCACACGTTCCCGTGGCAGTCGAACAGGCCCCACGGGTTCGGCGGGTAGCTGCCCGCGTCGGTCGTCTGCCCGCGGGGCGGCGGCGGCTGACGGTTGTCCCACATCACCCGCGGGTCGCACGTCATGTCCTCGCGGGTGGGCACGTCGCCCCAGTGGTACTCGGTGGTCGTGCCGCCGCGGCAGGCGTACTCCCACTCGGCTTCGTTCGGCAGGCGGACCGCCCGCCCGAGTGCCGCACTCGCCCGCCGGCAGTAGCCCTGCGCGTCGTCCCAGCTCACCCGCTCGACCGGCCGGCGGGGGCCGGCGAACTGGCTCGGCGCCGTGCCGGCCACCGCCCGCCACTGCTCCTGCGTCACCGGCACGACCCCCGCCCAGAAGCCGGTGGTGAGCGTCACGCGGCGGACCGGCCGTTCGTCGTAGGCCGTTTCCCGCACGTCGCTGCTCATGGTGAACGTGCCCGGCGGACAGTACGTGAACGTGATTGGCACGCCGCCGGGGAGTCTGAGCGTGGTTCGCAACAGGCGGCGGAGCGCCCAACACCCCTCGGCGTGGTCGCCGTCGGATCGCAGGTGGTTCAGCAGGGCGAAGTTGTCGCACCCGGCGTCTTCGAGGGCGTCGGCGAGAATGGGCAGGCGGTCGAACGCGCGGTCGGCGGCGATGCCGCGGGCGAGGAGTAGGACGGTTTCGGTGACGTGGGAGTCATCGACCCGGAGCGGGTCGGGAAGGTCCGGCGACGGCAGGTGCGAGCAGGGCATGGGGCGTCTCCCCGGCGAGCCGCTGTTTGGCGAGCCGTGCTCCGTAAGGAGCCGGGTTCTTCACCACACCCGGCGGTTCACACCGCTCGGCTCGCCCGGCCCCGCTCACAGGCGGCTGCTGTACTTCTTCTTGAACTTGCCGAACACGGCCTTCTTCGGCTCGGCCGCCTGCTCCGCTTCGGTCGGCTTGGCCACCGGCAGGTCGGGGTCGTCCACGTGCCGCCGCTGCTTGCGGGGGGCCGACTCGAACCCGTCGATGCGGTCTTCCTCGATCAGCTTGTTGATGGTGACTTCGATCTCGGTCAGGTGGTCGCCCTCTTCGGGCAGCACGAACGAGATGGCCACGCCGTCCTTGCCGATCCGCCCGGTGCGGCCGATGCGGTGGACGTAGTTCTCGATGTCCGCCGGCAGGTCGTAGTTGATGACGTGCGAGATGCCGCTCACGTCGATGCCGCGGCTGGCCACGTCGGTGGCGATCATGATGTGAACCTTGCCCGAGCGGAACCCGGCCATGATCAGTTCGCGGTGCTTCTGCGGCAGGTCGCCGTGGATGGCGTAGGCCGCCTGGTTGTACGGCTTCAACTTCCGCAGTAGCGAGTCGGCCCACACCTTCCGCTCGACGAAGATGAGGCACTGCTTCGGCTGCTCCCGCTCCAGCACCTTCAGCAGCAGGTCGAACTTCCTCTCCTTGTCCACCGTGATGTACGTCTGGCGGATCTTGTCCACCGTCATGTGGGTGGGCGACAGGTTCAGGTGCAGCGGGTCGGTCATGTAGCGGGTGGTCAGCCGCTTGATCTCGTCCGGCACGGTGGCGCTCATCAGGAGCGTCTGCCGCGACTGCGGGCACCGCTTCAGGATCCGCTCGATGTCCGGGCGGAAGCCGATGTCGAGCATCCGGTCGGCTTCGTCCAGCACGACGTACTTCACGTGGTCCAGCGACATCGACCCGCGTTGCAGGTGGTCGAGCATCCGCCCCGGCGTGCCGACGACCAGGTCGCACCCGTTCCGCAGGCCGTCCAGTTGCTTCTGCATGCCGGTGCCGCCGTACACGGCCACCGTGCGGAACCGCCCGCTCGGGGCCAGCTTCTCGGCCTCGATCGACACTTGCAGGGCCAGTTCGCGGGTGGGCAGCATGATGAGGCCGATGGGGCCTTTCAGCTTGTGCGGACGCCAGCGGTTCATGAACGGCACGAGGAACGCGCACGTCTTGCCGGTGCCCGTCTGCGCCTGGCCGATCACGTCTTTGCCGCGGAGGGCGGGCGGGATGACGGCCGCTTGCACCGGGGTGGTGTTCGTGTACCCGGCGTGGCGGAGGGCGTCCACCATCGGCTGAATGAGCTTGAACTCGGTGAACGCGAGGCCGTTGGCGGCGGGGTTTTCGGGATTCGGCTCGAACGGGGCTTCGGCTTCGTCGGTGGGGGAGTCGGGCGATTCGGAAAGAGGTACCATCGGTTCCTGTGTGAAGGGGGGCAATCCACGTAGACGAATTGGTCTGCTAGTTAGGATAGCGCCGAATCCGCATTTTGTCTACCGCAACGCCGACAGGTGAACCGGCGGCGTGAGCCGCCTG
>JANNVG010000859.1:0-6127 GCA_031414395.1 Fimbriiglobus sp. | reverse complement strand
CTCGCTCGTGCCCACAAAGTGGGTGCGAGGACGGCCCTTGGCAATCTCCCTGGGGTTGGCCTGGACCTCGCGGTCGATGAAGTTCGCCGGCTTGGGGAAGGCGCCCGGACCCGGCGCGGGCCTACCCCCCCCCCCTGGCTGGTTGCGGACCGGCCCGCCCGCGGCCGTGACACCGGGCCGTCACCGCGAGTCCACACCGTGAGCGTCTCCGAAGTCAGTACCCGCTTCAATGCCGGCCACCCGTGCCCGGTGTGCGGTTCCGGCTCGAAGGGGTGCAGCGTCACCACCAACGGGTTGCACTTCTGCCGCGGGGACATGTACGACTCGGCCGAGTGGAAGCAGGTGGCGAACGACGACACCTTCGGCAGCTACCGCAAGGTGGAGCGGACGCCAAGCCACCCCCGCCGCCCGCCCACCCCGAAGGGTAACCCCTCCCCGCCGAAGGACTGGACGGCCGAAGCCGGGCGGTTCGCCGCCGCCCTCACCGACGCACTGCGGCAGGAACTGGCCGACACCCTCCGCCTGCCGGCGGACGCACTGGCCGCGTTGCCGGTCGGCTGGGACGGCACGGCGTGGACGTTCCCCGAGTGCGACGGCACCGGCCGGGTGGTCGGCATCGGCCGGCGGTTCCGCGACGGGTCGAAGGTGTTCCACGCGGGCGGGCAGCGCGGGCTGACCCTGCCCGCCGGGTGGGATCACCAGCGCGGCCCGCTGTTCGTCGTGGAAGGCGCGTCGGACGCGCTCGCCCTGGCGCACGCCGGGGGGTGCTGCGTCGGCCGGCCGAGCAATTCCGGCGGGGCGGATCGGCTCGCCGTGCAGCTGGCGAAGTGGCCGACCGGCCGCGGCGTCGTGGTCGTCATACAGAGCGATTCAATGAAAAATCTCCTTGAGGTACGTCCAGAATGACAACCGAGTGGAGGCGTTCGCAAACTCGTCGTCCAAGAATCGAAACAGTTCTTCGATTTCTTCCCGTCTTCGGCGGAGGTAGGTCCGCAGGTCCTCCCAGAGAGTGAGGTTTCTGTGCCGCAGCAGGTCCTCGATCTGTTGCTGAACTTCAACACCAATTTTCCCCCCGTACAGCGTGAGGGCGTCGATGTTGCCCTGCACTGCGTTGGTAACACGATCCGCATCGCACTCGAAAATGTACTGAACTCTGTACTGCTCATCGGAGAGTCCGAACAGGAGGTTCCGTTGAATCCGCAACTCCCTGATCGCCCGTGATCGAGCGGTGCGGTAACGCAACCAGATGAAAACGCCGGCCAATGTGAAGGCTAATCCGGTGAGAGCGCCACCGGCGGCGAGCGAGTACACACCAATGACACCCAACAGCACCAGAACCGTGCCGCCCACGACTGCCCCGACGACCGCCGCCTGATCGAACTGCGGTGGGGAATCGAACTCGAGCCGGATGTCTCTTCGCCTCGGCAACTTGGGGAGAGTTGGGAGACCAGCCGGCCCAGGTGGGGGAGCGAAGGTTACCGCCCGTTCGTTCTCTGGGTCGTCACCCCACCTGATTGGGTAAGCGACCTTCTCAACCGTCTGGGGTGTGATCTGAGGGGGAGGCGGCAGGTGAGACTTCCACCAAGGCAGGTTGTCGTCTGTCGGAACTGATACCCTGACGGAAGGAACCGGCCGGGTGTCGGAATCCGGTGAAGTTGCAAACAACCCTGCATCGAGTGGATCGAGTCCCAGCACCCGCCGAAAGCGCACCGCATACTCGCGCACCTTCCCATCAGAAGAATTCTCCAAGTCACGGAGCAGGTCAGACTGTTCAGGTGCTACGAAGTCGCTCTTGCGGAACAGCAGGCAATCGTCTTTCCTCCTGTCATATCGTGTCCACAATTTGGGGTCGGCGGCAAGGCCGAGGAGAGACACCCCCAACCCCCAGAGAGCGAAATGGTCAAGCCGAGCGTCGAAGTGGCGAGAGGTCCGCTTCGGATGTTGGAAACTGGGCAGTCCGATTTCGGTCGCCACACGGCCGGCGAACCCAGGCACGAACATGCCGTCGTAGTCGATTAGCACCGGCCGATCATTCACCACCAGTATGTTACCGTGTTGGAGGTCGCCGTGTGCGATGCCGTTTGTACTGAGTGTGCGGACAACGTCCGACAAGCCGTCCGCGAGCGACCTCAACCGCTCCGGCGATCCCAGGTGTCGCTCGACGTACCGAATCAACCCGTCGCCCTGAACCCACTCCATTTTCAGCAACGGGTGCCAATGCCCCTGAACCCGAATGCCGTCCGGCAGGTAGGTGAAGCCGCTCAGGAATGGCCATTTGTGACGGGACACCTCATTCGAGATGGCTGCGTACCGTTCACCCTGTCCACTCACCTCTCGGGTAAAACACCGCACCGCCCAAGCTCGCCCCGCGCTTGCCGTTGCTTTGAACACGGTGGCGAAGTTTCCGCTCCGCGGCTTCGGGAGGCCAAGGGTGTCACACTCGATGGTCGCGGATTGCAGATCGGGATCGCCGAACGCTACGCGCGGGTTCTGTACCGCGTCCACAAAGTCGTTCGCGTTGGGCCAGGACATGAGGGCGCTCGTCACCCGGTTCGCAGGGACACGAGGGTGGTGTCGTCGTTTCGCAACCGGCCGGCCCTGCGTTCGTCGGCCACCCATTCGGCGAACCGGGCGCGCGGTTGCGGTTGGGTCGCCGCGGCCAAGACACGTTCGTCGTATCGCCCGTGTTCGTCCACGTGTTCTAGACACCATTGAGCGAGGGCGTCCGAGGCGAGGACGATCTCGTCCCCCGATTGCCAAGCACCAGTGGCGGGTTTGATCAGCGCGGTCACGTCGTTACTCGCTGCTGCGGTGGCCAGCAACTGCGGCGTCGAGGTGAATTGGTCTGGTCGTTCGTACGGGAAGCTACAAAGCAACTGCCCCGCGCGCAGGTGGAACAGGCAGCAATCGCCGATGGCCCAAGCCGACCATTGCCCTTCGGCTTCTCCGCTCCGTGGGGTGTTGATGCTAACCGACACGATGGCAGCGTGAGCACCACCTCGCGACTTCTCCTCCTTCACCCAATCTGATTCCTTCGGGCGGGACAGTTCCAGCCACTGCTTGCGCAGCGCCTCGAACCGTTGCTGAAACTTATTCCTCTGAAGTTGCCCGAGGCTGGCAGACTCGACGAGCAATGAGGCCCAGAGACCGGAGCACCACGAGTCGGTCGCCCCGTCCGCCACTGCGATCCGACAGGGTGGCCGATTTCGAGGCTCCGCCTTGTGGCTCGTGTTGTGGCCGTAGAAGGCGAACGCGTCTTCGTACTCGGACTGGTCGTGTCCGTCCTTCGGCACCCAACTGGTGTGAACGGTCAGTTCCATTACTGGCCCTGCGGCGTGCCACCGGGCCGCGTGCCGATGTTCAGGAACTTCACCACCGCAACGGCGTCGGCGTTGAACACGAACCCGCGGATGCCGTCCGTCACCGCGATGCGCTCCTCCTTAGCGAACGGGAAGAACTCGGACGGGAGCAGACTGGACGTGCGGAACAACCGCCGCGCGAAATCGTCCGGCAACCGGGACTCGTCGTGCGGGAATTCGACTGCAGCCGCGCGCTGGGAGGAAAGGTGCAGGTTGAAGAAGAGAACTGGACCGTCGGCGGTGGCGAGCGAGCGAAGGGCGGTCGCTTGGTCCGACTGGTCGCCATCGGTCGAATCGCCATCTGTCACGTTCAGCACCACCGGGGGAAACCCTTGCGGGTGCTGATCAATCCAACTTTTGGCGACTTCGGCCGCGCGGACGAGGGCGGCACACATCGGCGTTTCGCCGTCCACGACCGGTTCCAGCCAGATCGGGAATTTCACCGTCTGATCGACCGTACCACCCGCGCCGTCGGGTACCAGTTTGTTCCGACTCTCGACCCTCACCGGACTGGCGGCCACTTCCGAGATCGGAATGGCCACCCGATCAGCCAGCGGACCACCGAGCGCCGGACGGACCCCTTTGCCGTACCCCAACACTGTGACCACGAAATAGTCCCGCACTCCCTCCTCACGGGCACACCGGACGCACAGGTTCTGGAGCGTGCGGTTGATCGCATCTGCCGCCGCGTCTGCCTTTCGCTTTCCCTCTCCGGAACCAAGTGGTTCGGACATCGACCCCGATTGGTCGATCAGGAAGATGAAGCACGCAGGGTGAGTTCGACTGATTTCGGCGGTGTACGGCATGTCATCCCCGGTGTTGAGGGCAGGTCCGTCGGGTTTGCTCGGTTGATGACGCCAGGTGTCGTTGCTGAAACGGTATCCAAGATCACCGTCAGATCAAGCAGCATTCGGCTAATGTGAAAGGGGCGATCTGCAAGCGGCCGACATCCCGTATTCGGTGAACGGGTCGGACGGCCCCGAGTACGCCGACTTCCACGCCCTGCGGCACAGCTACCTGACCATGCTGGGGAAGACGGCCGATTTGAGAACCGTTCAGGAACTGGCCGGGCACAGCCGCCCGGAGATCACCGCCCGATACGTCCACAAGCGGCACGACGACCTGGCGGACGCGGTGGGGAAACTTCCCTCGCTGGTGGCTACCACGGCCCCGAGTGTTGCACACGGTGTTGCACAAGCCGTGTGCAACGGGGTGCATTCGGTGGCACCGCATTGCACCACGGGGCGGGCGGCGGGTGGGACTTCCACCCCGGAGGAACTGCCTGAATCTGTGGGATATTTCGCCGAATTGCGCCGCGGTGCGGCGAGTTGCACTAGCGAGGGCGACGGGACTCGAACCCGCAACCTCCGGATCGACAGTCCGGCACGCGACGTAGCCGATGCCCTGGAATCTGAGGCAAATCAACCGCTAGCCGTTTCCACATGTACCACCACATGTACCACCCCGGACCAACTTGCCCCGGAACTGCTCCGCATCGCTGAAGTGTGGCACCGCCTGCCCCCGCACATCCGGGCGGCGGTGTTGGCACTGGTGAATACTGCTGCTCCCGCTGGCGCTCCCTTGCCGGCTGATCCCCTCGACGACTCCCTCCCGCCGGGTTTTGAGCAGCGGAAGAGCGAAGCGAGCGGCTGAGAATCACCCAAGACGAACACCCGCGCCGGGGGCGAAGGGCAAACCTAAAAACAGCCTCTTCCCAATTGGCTCAGGTGGCACCGTGAAACCGGACGCTGCGGCATCGATTCGTCTGGTGCTGATAGCAACGGAGGCGGCGGTGCATCATTTGGATCGGATTAGGAGGAGCGTGCCCAAGTGGAATACGAAGGCTACGCTCGGCTTCAAGAAGCTGTGCGCGGGGCTGGTGGAGAAGCTGTTGCTGCTGGCTGAGAAGTTGGCCGAGTTGGAGTCCGGTGAACTTCAGCAACCCAAACCCACCCCCCCTCCCGACCGTTCGGCCTGTCCCAAATTGCCCGCGCTGAACTCTCGATCTCATCCGCCAGCACGACGAGTTGACCGGCCACCAAGCTGACGCGGAAGGGGCCGAGAATCCTGCGGACCAGTTCGCCAAATCCCCGTCGAAAACCGGAGCGTGAAGCGGAATCCTTTCCGTCGCGTCGGGACGTCCTACTCAGGTGGTTCGCCAGTGGATACGACGTACACTCACTCCCTCTCCGTTTCACACCCCCCGACCGCGGGTGAGCTATGTCCTCGCCGACCGTACAAGCTGGTGATGTCGTCGCCGGGCTGGAACCGGATGAGCATGTCGAGGTGAGCAAGGTGACGCCGTTCGCGGCGAACCGCACGCTCGTCGAGGGGGTGGGTGTCACGTCCCGGCGGGTGATCCGTCGCCCGCTCACCGCCGAAGAAATCGCCCGGCTCACACGCATCCGCGGCTCGGCCTACTCCTACGACGGCAACGCCAGGGCGTTCCTGCTCGGCGTGGAAGCCCACCGTATCAAGACCGCCTACCAGTTCGACCCGCTATTTGCTGTGAACAGCAGTGCCGTGGACGTGCTGCCGCACCAAGTAGAAGCGGTGTACCGTTACCTGCTCCCGCTCCCCCGCATCCGCTTCCTGCTGGCCGACGACACCGGGGCCGGGAAGACGATCATGGCCGGGCTGCTGCTCAAGGAGTTGATCTTCCGCGGCACAGTGAGCAAGGTGTTGATCGTCGTACCCGGCGGACTGACGCGGCAGTGGGTGGACGAGATGGCGGAGAAGTTCGGCCTGAACTTCATCCTCATCAACCG
>JANNVG010000858.1:0-9391 GCA_031414395.1 Fimbriiglobus sp. | reverse complement strand
GCTCAGCCCCGGGGGTCGGTGTTGCCTTGGTCACCGGGGGGGGGGCGCCGCGGGGTTGGGGTTTTAACCCCCGGGCGGCCCCCACCGCCGGTTCACCAAAGCGAGAAGCCACTTCCCCCGCCGCGTCACGGCGGTGAACTCCGCCCCGAGCAAGTGCGCTTCCCACACCTTCTTCCACGGCTTCCGCAACGCCAGCTTGCCCGCCCACACGCTCGTGATCGTCCGCCCTACCAGCAGCGGGCGGAGGTCGCGGGCCACCGTTTCCACTTCGGGCAACTCGGGCATGGTCACACCTGATGGGGCGAACCGCATTCTTGTAGGGCGGACGAGCGGGCGTTTCGCCCGCGACCGCCGCCGTGTGTGGCTCGTGGCGGGGGTCGTCGGGCTGCGCCCGTCTCGCCCGCCCTACAAGCCCCGGTGACGGTCACACCTTGCGGGCGTCGAACGTCATGCGGTGCTTGCTGAACCCGATGTTCCTCGGCGCGCGAACCGCCTCGAACCCGCCGGCCGTCAGCACCTCGATCACCTGCTCGGGCGTGTACACCGTCAGGCCCAGCCGCTGCCGCAGCTTGCGATACCCGGAGAAGAACGTGTGCGCCAGACTGCCCACCGCGGCGAACAGGAAGCCGTGTCGCATCCCGGCACCGAGCAGCGTTTTCACGTCCGCGATCATGCTGCCCGTGGTGGGCAACACGTCGGCGAGCAGCAACCGTCCACCGGGGCGGAGCAGCCGCCACAGCTCGGGCAGCACGCTGCGAAACTCGTCGGCCGTCAGGTATTGAATCACCGAGTTCACCAGCAGCACGTCGAACGACTCGTCCGGCATTGCGGCATAGTCGGCGTCGGTCATCACCCGCAACCGCGGATCGCTCCCGAACGCCGTTTTCAGCTTCGCCTGGCTCGTGTGCGCCTTGTCGTACAGGCTCACCCGCACTCCGGCGTCGGCCCACGCGGGGGCACTGAGCGCCGGCCCGCACCCCCAGTCGAGCAAGTCCACGGCCGTGGTCGGCAGCAGGGCCAGCACGTCGGCGGCGTTCTGGGCGTAGTGCGCCCGCAGGTGCGTCTCGTTCGCGTAGATGCGGTGCTCGCCGTTCCAGAAGTCGAGCCAGGTGTCGGCGGGGGTGGGCGTAGACAAGATTTCACCGCAGAGGGCGCGGAGGGCGCGGAGGATGAATCGAGAGAACTATCATACTCCTTGCTGTTGTCTTCTCCGCGTCCTCTGCGCCCTCGGCGGTGAATCATGCTCCCTGATGTCAACGGTCGGTTCGGCCCCTACGGCGGTCGGTTCGTGCCCGAAACGCTCATGTTCGCCCTCGACGAACTCGACCGTGAGTTCCGCTCGGCCACGTCCGACGCGGCGTTCATGGGCGAGTTCCACCGGCTGCTGAACGAGTACGTCGGCCGGCCGAGTCGGTTGTACTTCGCCGAGCGGCTGACCGCCCACGCCGGCGGCGCCCGCATCTACCTGAAGCGGGAAGACCTGAACCACACCGGCGCACACAAGATCAACAACGCCATCGGGCAGGCGCTGCTGACGAAACGGATGGGCAAGAAGCGGGTGATCGCCGAGACGGGGGCGGGGCAACACGGGGTGGCCAGCGCGACTGCCTCCGCTTTGCTCGGGCTGGAGTGCAAGGTGTACATGGGCAGCGAGGACGTGCGACGGCAGGAGTTGAACGTGTTCCGGATGCGGGCGATGGGCACCGAGGTGTTCCCGGTCGAGAGCGGCAGCAAGACGCTCAAGGACGCCACCAACGAAGCCATGCGGGAGTGGATGGGCACGGTCGAGCACACGCACTACATCATCGGCAGCGTGGTCGGCCCGCACCCGTTCCCGCAGATGACCCGCGATTTTCAGAGCGTGATCGGCACGGAAACGAAGCAGCAGTGCCGCGAGCAGATCGGCCGGCTGCCCGATGCGGTGGTGGCGTGCGTCGGCGGCGGCAGCAACGCGGCGGGGATGTTCTACCCGTTCGTGAAAGATGAAACGGTGGAGTTGATCGGCGTGGAAGCCGGCGGGCGGACGGCGAAGCCGGGCGACCACGCCAGCACGCTCACCTTCGGCAAGCCGGGCGTGCTGCACGGCAGCTTCAGCTACGTGCTGCAAGACGACGACGGCCAGACCGCGGACGTGCATTCGGTGAGCGCCGGGTTGGACTACCCCGGCGTCGGCCCGGAACACAGCTACTGGAAGGACACCGGCCGCGTGCGGTACACGAGCGTGACCGACCAGGAAGCGCTGGACGCCTTCCACCTGTGCGGCCGACTCGAAGGCGTGTTGCCGGCACTCGAAACCGCACACGCGGTGGTCGAAACGATCCGCGAAGCAGCCAAGCGGAAGCCGGACGAAGTGGTGGTGCTCTGCTTCAGCGGCCGTGGGGACAAAGACTGCGCCGAAGTGGCACGGGTGACGAAGAAGTAGTGCTCTGCTCGCTCCGCGAGCGGACTTTCGAACCCGCTCGCGGAGCGAGCAGAGCACTCCAAGCAATGACCGCTACCACTGTCAACGTCGCCTCGCACCTGGCCCGCATGGCGGCGGAGTTCCCCGACCGCCCGGCGGTTCACGTTCCCATCGGGTCGGTGAACCCGCACGCCGATTCGCCCCACCGCACCCTCACGTACCGCGAACTGAACGCCGACGCCGACGCCGTGGCGCACGGGTTGGCCGCACTCGGCATCGGCCGCGGCACGCGGGTGGCGCTCATGGTGCCGCCGGGAGTCGATTTCTTCGCGGTCACGTTCGCACTGTTCAAACTGGCCGCCGTGCCGGTGATGATCGACCCCGGCATGGGGGTGAAGAACCTCGGCATTTGTCTGGGCGAAGCGGAGCCGGAGGCGTTCATCGGCATCGCCAAAGCTCACGTCGGCCGGCGGTTGTTCGGCTGGGCGAAAGCAACGGTGAAGATCACCGTGAACGTCGGCGGGTGGAGGTTCTTCTGCACGCGGAGCATCGGCGAATTGCGTCAAAGTGGTCTGCTCGCTCCGCGAGCGGATTCGACACCACTCACGGAGCGAGTCGACCACTCCGACCTCGCCGCCATCCTGTTCACCAGCGGCAGCACCGGCGTGGCGAAAGGCGTCGAGTACACGCACGGCATCTTCGCCGCCCAGGTGGAGTTGCTGAAGGCGGTGTACGGCATCGAGCCGGGCGAGGTGGACTTGTGTACGTTCCCGCTGTTCGCCCTGTTCGGCCCGGCGCTCGGCATGGCGTGCGTGGTGCCCGACATGGACGCCAGCCGCCCGGCCACCATTGACCCGGCGAAGGCGATGAGCCAGATGCGGCAGTTCGGCGTGACGCAGATGTTCGGCAGTCCGGCGGTGTTGGGACGATTCAGCGAAAACCTACCCCCCCCACCCCCCTCCCTACGGGGGAAGGGGGAGCTAGACACCACTCCCCCCCCTTCCTCCCAGGAAGGGGGGGGCCGGGGGGGGGGTGGTTTCACCACCCTCCGCCGTGTCATCTCCGCGGGTGCCCCCGCGCGGGTGGACGTGCTCGAAGCGTTCACCAAACTCCTCCCGCCCGGCGTGCAGGTGTTCACCCCGTATGGTGCGACCGAAGCGCTGCCGGTGGCGAACATCGGCAGCGATGAAATCCTGACAGAAACGCGGTTCGCCACCGTGCAGGGCAAGGGCGTGTGCGTCGGCCGCCCGGTGCCCGGCGTGACGGTCCACGTCATCCGCATTTCGGATGACCCGATCCCGACGTGGGACGAATTGCTGTGCGTGCCGCCGGGCGTGGTGGGCGAGTTCGTCGTCCGCGGGCCGGTGGTCACGAAGCGGTATTTCAAACGAGACACCGCGACGAAACTGGCGAAGATACTTGACGAGCGAACCGGCGAGGTGCTGCACCGCATGGGCGACGTGGGCTACACCGACGAACGCGGGCGACTGTGGTTCTGCGGCCGCAAGAGCCAGCGCGTCGAAACGCCCCACGGCACCTACTTCACCGACATGGTGGAGCCAGTGTTCAATACTTGGCATCCTCACATTCGAACCGCGTTAGTTGGAGTGCGGTGCAAGGGAGTGTCACAGCCAGTGATCTGTCTTCAACGGAGCGATGAAGTCAAGTGGAGGTGGATGTGGGAAGCGAGGAGACGATCAGCGACCGAGTTTGCCGCACAGCATAACGCGACCCGAGGGATCACGACTTTCTTGGTGTACCCCGATTTGTTCCCCGTGGACGTGCGGCACAACAGCAAGATCTTCCGCGAGAAGTTGGCGGCGTGGGCGGACAAGCAACTCGGGCCGAATTGGACGGCGGAGGAGCAGTCATGAAAGCACTCGTGACGGGCGGGGGCGGGTTCCTCGGCGGGGCCATCGTGCGGCAGTTGCTCGCCCGCGGGGTGGCGGTGCGGTCGTTCACCCGCAGTGCGTACCCGTGGCTCGATGAACTCGGCGTGCAGCAGGTTCACGGCACGCTCGGCAAACTCGAAGACGTGACGCGGGCCGTGGCCGGGTGCGACGTGGTGTATCACACCGCGGCGAAGGCCGGCGTGTGGGGCCGCAAAGAGGAATATTATCGCACCAACGTGACCGGCACGGAGAACGTGCTGACCGCGTGCAAAACCGCCGGCGTGCGGAAGCTTGTGTACACCAGCACGCCGAGCGTGGTTCATGGCGGGGGCGACCTCGAAGGCGTGAACGAGTGCCGCCCGTACCCCACGCACTTCTCGGCCATTTACCCCGAAACGAAAGCGAAAGCCGAGGCGATGGTGCTCGACGCGAACGGCCCCGCGTTCGCCACCGTCGCCCTCCGCCCGCACCTCATCTGGGGGCCGGGCGACCCGCACCTGATCCCCCGCGTACTGGCACGGGCCAAAGCCGGCAAACTCCGCCGCATCGGGAACCGCCCGGTGAAGGTGGACGTGACGTTCATCGACAACGCCGCCGACGCCCACCTGCTTGCGGGTGATGCACTGGCCCCCGGCAGCGCGTGTGCCGGCCGCGCGTACTTCATCAGCAACGGCGAACCCGTCGTGCTGTGGGACTTCCTGAATCGCGTGATGACCGATGCCGGTCTGCCGCCCGTCACTCGTACAGTGCCCACCTGGCTCGCCCTGTTCACGGCCGGGCTGGTGGAAGGCACCTTCAAGCTGTTCGGGGTGAACGCCGAGCCGCCGATGACGCGGTTCGTCGCCGAGCAACTGTCTACGTCGCACTGGTACGACATCTCCGCCGCCAAGCGCGACTTCGGGTACACGCCGCGGGTGAGCGTGGAAGAAGGACTACAACGGCTGAAATTGAGCCTGTCCGGGATGCACCGCCCCGTCTCCCTGTAGCCGGGGTCCGTGACCCCGGTTCGGACCGGCCTCACAGAGGCCGGCTACAACAGCCTGCACATGCTCCTCATCGCCTTCCTCGCGCTCCTCACGCCGTCGCCGTTGGTGGTCACGCTGCCGGCGGTGGCGTATGTGCGGGCCGACCCGGACGGCGTGGGCAGCGGGTTCGTCATCGACCGCGAGAAGCGACTGCTCGTCACCTGCCGGCACGTCGTCGGCGACCGCAAGTCGGCCGAAGTGTTCTTCCCCTGGGTGCGGAACGGCGTCCTCGAAACCGCCCGCGAAGAGTACCTGTCGCACCGCGACGAGTTGCGCAAGCTCGGGCTACTGGTGAAAGGCAAAGTGCTTCGCACCTCGGATGTACTCGATTTGGGATTGCTCGAACTCGACTCACTCCCGGCCGGCACGCCGGCCATCCCGCTCACTGACACCCCGTTGTCAGTCGGCGAGCGGGTGGCGGGTGTCGGACATCGGGCCGACCTGGAAACGCTCTGGAACGTGTCGCCCGGCGTCGTGCGACAGACCGGCAGGCTGGCCGACGGGTACGACTGGCAAGGCACGCTGCTGGCGAAGGACGCCCCGTCCGTGCTGCTTCAACTGCCGGTGGAACAGGGCGACAGCGGCGGGCCGGTGGTGAACGCCCGCGGGGAACTGGTGGCCGTGGTGTCCGGGTTGCGGCGGCAGGCCACGCTCGCCGCGATTGGCATTCGGGCGGACGCCGTGCGGGGGTTTGTGAACGAGCCGCGATCAAACGAGCCGCTACCGCCAGGGAGCGGGACAGCAACCCCACTCCCTGGCGGTCGCGGCTCGTTGTCGGTCGTCTGGCTCCGCCCCACCGCCACCGACACCCGCACGGCCGGCGTGGTGATCGACGCGAAGCGGCGGTTGGTACTCACGTCCGCCGCCGGTGTCGGGCCGCTGGATCGCATCGGCGTGGCGTTCCCGTTGGGGAAGAACAGACAAGTCGACGGCGAGCGGGATGCTTACCGCGACCCGGTGGCGGTTCATCTGGCGAAGGGCTGGCACGTCGGCACCGTGCTTCACCGCGACCCGGCGCGTGACCTCGCGCTCATTCAACTCGACTCCATTCCCGCCGACACTCCCGAAGTGAAGTTCGCCGACGCCGACCCCGAAGTCGGAGACAGCGTGTCGGCGGTGTCGCACCCGATGGGTACGGAGTTCGCGTTCGCCGCGAGCACCGGCAGCGTGAAGCAGCGGGGCCGGTTCGCCCTCACCCGTGACGGTCGCAAGGTGCCGGCGACCGTATACCAGTTGCCGGCGCAACCTACATCGTCCGGTGGGCCGATCATCAACACCGCCGGCGAACTCGTCGGCGTACAGTCGGCGAAGGACGGCCCGGCGCTCGTCGGGTTCGCCACACGGGTGAGCGAGGCGCGGGCGTTCGTCGGCGAGGCGCTGCTGATGTCGCTGGCGTCTGGCGTGCTGGAATTGTGGGGCGAAGTGAACACCTTCAACAAGTTCGCCGCGTGGCACCGGCTGGCCAAAGGCGACACTGACACCGCGGTGTCACTGCACCCGGCGTGCGTGCCCGCACTGCTCCGCGCGAAGAGCTACGACCGCGTGCTCGAACTCCGCCAGCAGCACCGCGACGCGCTCGTTCGACGTGCCGAAGTGTTCATCGAGAAGAACGAGCCGAAGAAGGCCGCCGCCGATCTGCAACGCATCCTGGATGTCACCCCCGCCGACACCGACGCCCGCACGCGGTTCGCGTTCGCCACCGCCGTCGCCGGCGACGAGACGCGCGCCGCCGCCGAGTTCGCCAGCGTGCTGAAGGTGGACGCCGAACGCAAACCCGCAGTGACCGCCGCGATCTTCACCCACGCCGACGCCCTGGAACGTAAGGCAGAAACGCGGGCCGCCGACTGGCTGGTGATGGCCTTCACCCGCGTGAATGCAGTGGCGAAGGATGACGCGATCACGACAGCACTGCGGCGGGCGACGGCCGCGAAGGACGCGAAGGCGAAGCTGCTGGAATTGCGAACACTCGCCGGGCGGAAGTAGCGTCCTCCATCCTTTGTAGGTCGCGGTCGAGCAGCACCCGCAGGGTGCGTGAGGCCCGACGGCCAACCCTGGAACCGGGAACGCAGTGACCGGGTGGGAACTGTCCGTCGGGCCTCACCTCGCGGCGCGAGCATCGACCGCGACCTACAACCCGACTTCAAGCGAGAGATCGACCTGCACTTCACCGCGAGTCGAGCCAGAGACTGACCGCCGCCCCGAGCGGAGGGAGTCGCATGACCGAGGATCAGGTGCGTGCGGTCGGGCCGGCGTTCGCCCGGTACCTGGGGGGTTCGAGCGGTTCTTCGACCCCCGCAGCGTCGAACACGTGCGGAACGACTGCCGCGGCCTGTTGTCCGACCTGCCCCGCAAGTCGGTCGAGCCGTTCGCCCTGGCGTCCGGCACGGCCGTCCGCACCGTCCAGGAGTTCCTCAAGGACTCCGTGTGCGACCGGGACGGGGTGCGGGACGAACTGCAACGCCGAGTGGCCACCCACTTGGCCACCGTCCGCGACCCACTCGGCACGGTCGGCATCGCCGACGAGACCAGTCAGCGGAAGAAGGTCGGTGGGGCGGCTGGCGCGGATGCAGTGGGGGCCGCTGACGCGGGCGGTGGACAATGCGGTCGGCGGGGGGGCATCCACGCAGTGGGGAAAGCGATCGGGCGGTGGCAGGCGGGGGCGGCGGTGTACGAGCGGATGAAGGGGTGGGCGCACCAGAGCGGGGTGAAGGCCTGCTTCGCCGCGGGGACGCGGCTGGCAATGGCGTTCGGGACGAAGGCGGTGGAGGACATCCGTGAGGGGGAGCTGATGCAGGCGCAGAGCGAACACGACGCGGACGGGCTGGTGGTGGCGAAGGTGGTGGAGGCGGTGTTCGAGTGGTGGAGTGGGGGGTGTGCTGGGGGTGAACGGGCAGCAGATCGAGACGACGCCCGAGCACCCGTTCTTCGTCCTCGGCAAGGGGTGGACGCCGCTCAACCGCGTGGCCGTGGGGGACGTGGTGCGGGTGGAGGACGGGTGGGCAACGGTGGAGCGGGTGGAGGACACCGGCCGCTGGGAGACGGTGTACAACTTCCGCGTGTCCGAGTACCACACCTACTTCGTTGGCTGCGACGAGTGGGGATTCGCTGTCTGGGCGCAGAATACTGCACTTTCCGCGAAGTCCTTGATCCGGCGGGTTGATCGACCGGGGTGAGATGGACGAGAGCCGGCCCGTTCGGGAGGATGGCGGCTCCCACGCCACCCACCCACCCGAACGGACACAGTCGATGGATCACCCGCGCGTGGTCCTCGCCCTCGACGACACGCAGACGCTACTGTCCGGCCCACACGTGCAGGGGGCGGGCATCCACCACAACCCGATCCCCGGCCCGACCGGCAGCGCCTTCCTGTACGACCAGCTTTGGGTGGTGCTGCCGGCCCGTCCCCGCCTGCGGATACGCGACCTGGTGGCACTGGACGCGCACGCGGACCGGAGCGAAATCAAGGGGTGGTACATCGGGTGCGTCGGCTGGCAGGCGACCGGGCGGCAGGCACGCGGCTCGACAGCCATCCAACTCCTCCCCTGGCCGATGCGGCACCCGCGGATAACGAAGCCGACGGCCCGTCACGCCCGACGAGGTGCTAACCCTCCGGTGCCAGTTGGAGGTGATCGCCTTCGCGTGGGCGGCCCGTCGAGACTACGTGTGGGAGGTCACCTCACGATTGTGGTGCCGCCCGGTGGCGGACGGTATACCCCCGTGATCTTTCTCCGCCGGCGAGGAGTTCACCGGCCTGACAGTGCTCGAGAAGCTGATGGGGCCGGACGCGCGGTTGGACCGGCTCGCCGCCCTGTTCGACGACCACCCCGAGCGGAGGCGCTCACTAGCCCGCCACCCGCGAAAAGCCGAACGCCTGCGTCGGGTCTTGAATGCGGACGCCCCTGCGTTCCCGACGACCGACGCGGGTGACCTGCGGTGGGGGTGGGTCGCCACGACCTTGTCCGATCACGCATTCCTCCTCGTCGGGCCGGGCGAAGGCGATCGCCAGCAGGACGTGGCGGGCTGTGGCAGAAACGAGGAGCTTGTAGTCGATCCGCCGCCCGACGCTCCGCCGA
>JANNVG010000857.1:0-7368 GCA_031414395.1 Fimbriiglobus sp. | reverse complement strand
GGCTGGGGGGTGAGGTCTCGTTTCATGTCGCCTCCCGATGCCGCTGCCACTCGCCTTCGAGCATCCGCATCGCGTCGTGTTCGGCGTCGCCACCGGTCTTGTCCACGATCACCCGCAGCTTGTGGAACTCGGCGGTGATGTCGTCGACCGGCAGCAGGTGAAACCGCGTGGCCAGGATGGCCGCTTCAATAACGGCGTGTTTCGCCCGGTTGAACCCGCCCCACGGCCGCAGTTCGTGGCGATGCACGATGGCCGCCGTGATGTGAACTCGCTCGCGGGTGGCGTCGATCTCGGTCGCTCGGAACTCGAACGCTCGGCACGCCCCGTTCAGCACGAACCCGGCGACGGTCGTCGCCGGATTCGTCGGCGGTACGTCCCCCAGCTTGCCCACGGCGGCATACGCAATCAACTTGGCGTCGTCGGTGACGTGAAACACGCCTTCGCTGTGCCGGGTCAGGTTTTGGTAGGTGTTCGACGTGGGGAACGGGCGGAGCAGAAGCGAGTCGAAATCACCGAACACCGTCGGCCCCATCGGCGCGAGGTGCGGATTGCCGTCGGCGTCGGTGGTGGTGACAAGCCCTTCGAGAATCATGCCGCTGTTGTACGCTCTCCGGCCGGACGTGCAGGGTGTCAGTCGTCGTCCCGACGCCGCCCCCGCCGGGAATCGCGGTCGTCGTCGCGGTCGTCGTCGTCGCGGTCGTCGCGGCGGCCACGGCGATCCCGAGGGTCGTCGTCGTCGTCGTCGTCGGCGGACCGCCGGCGGCGACGGTCCGAGTAGTCGCGGTCGTCGTCCGTGGCCTTGTTCGGCAGCATGGCCACAATGATCGCATTCCCCACGCACGAGAGCACGACACCACATAAGTAGCCGAGCAGCATGGCGACCGGGAACTCGTCATTCAAGTCGGGCAGCATGATGCTCAAACCAATCGCCCCGCCGAATCCGCCCGCGAACCACCCGAAGATCATGAGCAGTACGAACGGCCAGCCGGCCCAGCCCTTACCCTTCGCCGTGCGGTGAAGGTAGCGGCACATGGCGACCAGTACGAAGATCTCGAGCACGACGCAACCCTCCGTTGAAAAGATGAGTGTACCAGAAGCCCATCAATCCTTCACGCAGCGGAAGCCGGTGTGGCTGGCCCCGCTGTCTTCCGGGTTCTTGTCGCGGGCGGCGGGCAGGTATCGCCGGCAGTATTCGTGGTCGCACAAGAACGACCCGCCCCGACGCACCCGCTGCGGGTGTTCCCCGTCCAATGCTCCTGTCTCCGGCCCGGTCGGGTTGACCTTCGGGCTGTCGCGGTAGTAGTCCGGCTGATACCAGTCGCCGCACCACTCCCACACGTTGCCGCTCATGTCGTGTAACCCGTACCCGTTCGCCGCGAAGCTCCGCACCGGCGACGTGCCGACGAACCCGTCGGCCCCGCTGTCCGCGTGCGGGAACGTGCCCTGGAAGGTGTTCGCCCGCCACACGCCACTTTCCCCCTGCTTCGCACTGCCCCAGCAGAACTCCTGTTTTTCCAGCCCGCCGCGGGCCGCGTACTCCCACTCGGCTTCGGTCGGCAGTCGCTTGCCCGCCCACTTCGCATACGCGGCGGCGTCCTCCCACGCGATGTGAACGGCCGGGTGGGTCATCTTGCCACGGAGGTCGCTGCCGGGGCCGGTCGGGTGTTTCCAGCACGCGCCGGCGGTGTACTTCCACCACGGCGGGTACGGGGCGTCCCACGTCCGCGGGTCGGTCGTGCTTTCCACTGGGAAGTAAGTGGCGCTGCCGGGGCGGAGCACGGCAGGGTTGGCACCAGGATACTTCGCGGCGTCGGGCTGCCGCTCGGCGATGGTCTTGTACCCGGTCGCCTTCACGAACTTGGCGTACTGGGCGTTGGTCACTTCCGTCTCGTCCATTCGGAACGGGCGGAGGGTGACGGCGTGGGCGGGGCGCTCGTCGGTCGGGCCGTCGTCGCTGCCCATCAGGAACGTGCCGCCGGGAATGCTCACCATCGTCGGGTCGGCGGAATCGGCTTCGGCCAACGGGTCGAACGGCCCCGGTTTGATCGACAGCACCACCAGCAGCACGACCAGCCCGACGACCAGTCCGCCCAGTATGAACGGCAGGAAGGACAAAACGGACTTCTTCGACGGCCCGGCGGTGCGACTCATGGCGAAATTCCGAGAGGTGGTGCGATCTTAGGGCCAACCAGTAGAACGCACAAGCAATCAGACCGCGGGTCCCCGACCCCAGCACCCTCATCATGGAACCGACCGGGGGTGTGTCACCACAACCTACCCCCCGTCCCCCTTCCTGAGAGGAAGGGGGTGTTCAACTCGGATAGCGGAGAGGCGCTCCGCGAGAGTGGTGAGAGGGTGTGCGTCTTGAACACCCCCTTCCTCTCAGGAAGGGGGACGGGGGGTAGGTGTCACGATGTGGGGGACGGGGGGTGAGGTCTTTGACTACAACACCTCTCCCGCTCCGGAGGTCCGCCGTGCGTGCCACTCTCTCCGTCGTCGCGTTGCTGATCGGCGTTGCCGTGTTCGCCCAGGACAAGAAGGCCGAGCCGATCCTGATTGCCAAGCCCGATGCGTTCAAGACGCTGGTGAACCCGAATTGTTCGCACTGCGTGGACGAAGCCAAGCGCCGCAAAGACGACCTGAAGGACACCGACCCGGTGCTGTGTTGGACCCGCGGGTACTCCGACGGCGGGGCGATCCCCCTGCGGTTCTTCCTGAACACGTACCGCGTCATCTCCGACAGCTACGGCGTGTTCGTGTACGACCCCGACGCCGGGTACGCCCGCGGGTTCGCCGCCAGCTACAACTTCGAGTTCCACGGCTGGCGGAACGGCGTGATGGTGATGCGGGACAAGACCGACGACACGCTCTTCTCGTGCCTGAGCGGGGTGGCGTTCGAGGGCAAGCGGAAGGGCGAACGGCTGACGCCGATCCCGACCATCGTCAGCACCTGGGGCGAGGTGATGACGCGGAACCCGAACGCCGTGGCGTACCACATGTTCGAGAAGTACACGCCGAGCGAGCTGCCGGCGAAGGCGAACGACGACTCGGCGAGATCACGGATGGCGAAGGTCGATCCGCGGCTGAAGGCGGACCAACTGGTGCTCGGCGTGCGAGTGGGGAACAAGACTCGGGCGTATCCGCTGGCCGATGCTCGGGGTGGTGAACTGTGGGAACCCCAGGAACTGAACGGCGAGAAGTTCGTGGTCCTCTCTCAGACGGGTGGGCCGTTCGCCGCATACAAGCCGTTGGCGTCACAGCCGCGAAAGTGGAAGGGGCCGAACCCGGACAAGTCGGGCGTCTCCCCCCCCGATAAGGGGCAACCGCTGCCCGACGGCAAGGAAGTGCCGGTTCGTGGTGTAGAACTCCGCAACTCGAAGGGCGGCATCTTCACCCCCGGAACAGAAACGGTGTGGGCCGCTGACGGGCGTGGCAAGGATGGCGAGTTCAAGGGCTGGACGTTGGAACCCGTGGAGTGCGTGACCCTCAAGTGGTTCGCGTGGTGCGCGGAGTACCCCGATACCGAAGTGAGCGGGGAGAAGAAGGCGGCTCCCGACAAACCCATCTCCGGCACAGCCGAGTTCCTGCGGCTGCTGCCCAAGCCGTTCGGCGTGGTGAAAGCGATTGACGTGAAGGCCCGAACCGTGTCGCTCCTACTCGACGGCGAGAAGACGGCGAAGGTGTGGGCGGTCGAACCCGACGCCGAGGTGTGGGTGAACGGCTTCTGGGGCAGGCTCGACCAGTTCAAACCGGACGACAAGGTGTGGGTGTGGCTGAAGCTCGACCGCAAGAAGCAACCCGTGGCCGTGGCCATGATCGCGGACGAGATCAGCACCGACTCCCTGCGATACGATCCGGCCAACAAGAAGGCCCCGCCGCCGAAGTTCACCGCCGAACAGATCGCCGCCAAGCAGACGCCGCAGCGCGACCACCTCCGCAAGCTGTGGCGAGACGCCGGGTTGCCCGGCACGCTCACGTTCCACCACGTGTTCAGCGGCGAGTTGGAAATCATGCTCGACCACGAGGCGATGCGGTGGGGACGGTCGCTGAAGGCCGGCGACCGCGTGGAACTGACCGCCGACCCGCCCATCAAAGCGGTGGTGAAAAGTGTGGCCCCGTGGCGGGAGCGCACCACCCTGCGACTGGTGGTGGGCGAACTCGAATCGTCCGAGTTGAAGATGGGTCAGCGGATCGGCGTGAAGATCAACCCGCCGGCGAAGGAGGTGGACGAATCGAACGACCCGCCGGACCTCGGCCGCGAGCGGACGACCGCCGAGCGCGTCGAGTGGTTCCTGGCCAGCATGTACTGCATCTGCCCGGTGGGCAAAGACACCTGCACGGGGCACTTCTACACGCTCGCCAGTTGCAACCCGAACGGGTGCGGGGCGCCCGACGCCACCCGCGACGAGATCCGCGAACTGATCGAGAAGGGGAAGGCCGACAAAGACATCTGGGATACGCTGCTGAAGGACCGCGGAGTCATGATGACAAGGCCGCACCTCAAACCGTGATCTGGTTCCCCTCTCCCCTTGAGGGAGAGGGGGACAATATTCATGCCCGCACTCGACGACACCCCGCTGCCCGACGAACCCCGCGACCCGGCCTCCGAGCGGCACAACGCCCGCCTCGGGCTGGCGCTGTTCGCCGTGTACCTGCTCGCCTATGCCGTGTTCGTCGGCATCAACGCCTTCGCCCCGTGGGTGATGGACGCCACCGTCGGCCGGCTGAACGTGGCCGTGGTGTACGGCCTCGCGCTCATCGGCGGGGCGGTGCTGCTGGCCGTGGTGTATGCACTCCTGTGTCGCACGCCGGCGGGGGTGTCGAAGTGAAGTACGAGACCTCTCCGCTGGCCATCGGCGTGTTCGCCGTGTTCGTGCTCATCACCCTCGGCCTGAGCATCTGGCTCGGCCGCCGCACCCGCTCGGCCAGCGGCTACTTCGCCGCCGGCGGCAGCGTGCCGTGGTTCGTGAACGGCGTCGCGTTCGCCGGCGACTACCTGTCGGCCGCGTCGTTCCTCGGCATCTGTGGGATGATCGCCTTCTTCGGGTACGACGGCTTCCTGTACAGCATCGGCTACCTGGCCGGGTGGGTGGTGGCGCTGTTCGTCATCGCCGAACCGCTCAAGCGGCTCGGCAAGTTCACGTTCGCCGACGCCCTCGACAAGAAGTTCAACAGCCCCGGCATCAAACTGGCCGCGGCGATCAGCACGCTTGTGGTCAGCGTGTTCTACCTCATCCCGCAGATGGTCGGCGCGGGCGTACTCATCCAGCCGCTGCTCGGCCTGCCGCACTGGGCGGGCGTGTGCATCGTCGGCGCGGTCGTCACCGTCATTGTGGCCACGGCCGGCATGGCCAGCACCACGTGGGTGCAGTTCATCAAGGGCGGGCTGCTGGTGCTGTTCGCCGGCGTGCTGACGGTGCTCATCCTGAACCGCGGGCTGACGGCCGACACCACTGACACCGCGATGTCACCGCAGACGAAGGAGACGCTCCGCCCGTCCGGGCACGTGTCGAAATTGCCCGGCGGGGTGAGCGAGACCGGCCCGCTCGACCCGGTGAGTTTTCTCGGCACCATCCGCGAGAGCGAAATCGTGCGGTGGGAGAAGAACGACACGAAGGCGACGAACGAGGACGGCTCCACCACGACCACCACGACTTTCAACCCGGTGCCGACGGCGGGGTCGGAGGTGCTGCGGCCGGGCAGCATGGATGACTTCAAGGGGTTGAAGGGCGACAAGTGGGAGGCCAAGCTGAACTTCATCTCGCTCATGCTGGCCCTGTTCTGCGGCACCGCCAGTCTGCCGCACATTCTCATCCGCTACTACACGGTGAAAGACTCCGCCGCGGCGCGGAAGAGTACGGTGGTGGGCATCGCCACCATCGGCGGGTTTTACGTCCTCACCCTGTTCCTGGGCCTGGGGGCGATGACCGGCGGCAACCTGGACGTGAGCAACAGCAACATGGCCGCCCCGCTGCTGGCCAAAGGGTTCGGCGAAGTGCTGTTCGCGGTCATTTCGGCCGTCGCGTTCACGACGGTGCTGGGTACCGTCAGCGGGCTGATCGTCGCCGCGAGCGGGGCGGTCGTTCACGACTTGCTCGGCGGGTTTCTGAAACTGCAACTGCCGGACGGCCGAAAGGTGATGTACGGCAAGCTCACGGCCGTCGGCGTGGGGGCGGTGGCGGTGGCGCTCGGCATCCTGTTCAAGGACTCCAACGTCAATTACCTGGTCGGGTGGGCGTTCAGCGTGGCGGCATCGGCCAACCTGCCCGCGCTCATCATGCTGCTGTTCTGGAAGCGGACCACCAAGCAGGGCATCGTCGCCTCCGTGGTGGTCGGCATGGTCGCCTCGCTCGCTTGGATCCTGCTGAGCGGCGACACGTTCAAGAACATCTACAAGCTGCCCGCCGAGAACTCGCCGGTGCCGTTCAGCCAGCCGGGGATCGTCACCATCCCGCTCAGCTTCGCCGTGCTGGTGGTGGTCAGTTTGTTAACACGTCCGAAGCCGAACACCGCGACCACCCGCCCGGCGTGAGTCTGTTGCCCAGGGCCGTCTCGGTGTCCGAAGCCAACTACAATGTCGGGCACACTTCGAGGGCTTCCCATGAGCAAGCTGGCGGGCAAAGTGGCGGTGATTACCGGCGGCGGGTCGGGCGTGGGCAAGGCGACGGCCGCCCTGTTCCGCCAGCACGGGGCGACGGTGGTGATCGCCGGCCGCGACAAAGGGAAGCTGCTCGCGGCGGCGATCGAGATCGGCGGCGGGCCGCACGTGCTGGCCGTGCCGACCGACGTGACCGTGGCCGCCGAGTGCGACGCGCTGATTGCCGCGGCGACGACGGCGTTCGAACGGGTGGACATTCTCGTGAACAACGCCGGCACCAACATCAAGGACCGCACCATCCGCGAGCTGACCGCCGAGGCGTGGGACAAGATGATCCGCGTGAACCTGGACGGCGCCTTCTACTGCACGAAGGCGGTGCTGCCGCAGATGTTCGACCGCAAGGACGGCGTCATCGTGAACGTGGTGAGCGTGGCCGGCAGGCGGGCCAACCCGCTCGGCGGGGCGGCGTATGTGGCCGGCAAGTTCGGCATGGGGGCGTTCGGGCTGGTGCTGGGCAACGAGGAGAAGGACAGCGGCGTGCGGGTGAGCAACGTGTACCCCGGCGAGATCGACACGCCCATCCTCTCCGCCCGCCCGAAGCCGATCACGGAGGAACACCGGGCGAGCATCCTGAAGCCGGAAGACGTGGCCGAAGCGATCCTGTTCGTGACCGCCCTGCCCCCGCGGGTGAGCGTGCCCGAACTGGTCATCAAGCCGACCACGCAGGTGTACTGGTGATGGCCGACGAGCCGCGACCGCCAGGGAGCGGA
>JANNVG010000856.1:0-5219 GCA_031414395.1 Fimbriiglobus sp. | reverse complement strand
CGGACGGGGGCCGACGCGAAGGAATCCGGCGTGCCGCGAATGAGGGTCTTCACCCGCCGCACGGTTGTCACTCCGGCCGACGCCCCACTCCGACTCTCGGCGAGAGTCGGCCACCCGTTCCGAATCGGCGGCTCTCCTCCTCGCACGTCCCATTTCGCCGGCGGGCGAACGAGTGGAACACGGCGTCCCATTGCACCGCCGGCGAACGGCGCTACATTACCCACACCCGCTTCCCGCGGCACCAGGAGCACCACCATGAGCATCGTCCGCGTGGGCATGGCCGAGAACAAGAAGTATTCGAACGGGTTCGACGCCATCTTCGCCAAGAAGAAGGCGGCCAAACCCGCCGCCCCCGCCGCCCCGCCGCCGGCCAAGAAGAAGAAGGGTGGGAAGAAGAAGTGACCGCCCGGCGAGCCGTGCCCCGTGAGGGGCCGGGGGCCGAACACACCCGGCGGCTCACGCCGCTCGGCTCGCCACACCGCATCAGCCGGAGGTGTCGCATGGACGGCGGACTCGTCGCCGCGGGCACCAACCCGTTCGCGGTCCTCACCCTGATCGCGGCCCCGGCGGTCCTGACGAACGCCGCGGCCGTCATGTCGCTGTCCACGTCCAACCGCTTCGCCCGCGCGGTCGATCGCGCCCGCGCTCTGGCCAAAGAGTTGCAGTCGAAGAAGGACGGCCACGACCACTCGACCGCCCTCCGCTTCCGCCAGCTCGGGTACGCCAACCGGCGGGCCATGCTGCTGGTGCGGGCGCTCACGGCGTTCTACGTGTCGCTCGGCGCGTTCGCGGCGGCGGCCATCACCTCCCTCGTCGGGGCGGTCCTGGTCATGTTGGGGGCGGACGGGGTGGCGGTGGTGACGGAGTTGGTCGCGCTGGCGGCCGGAGCGGTGGGCGTGGGCGGGCTGGTGATCGGGTCGGGCGTGCTGGTGTACGAGACGCGGCTGACGCTCGCCATCCTCCGCGAGGAGACGGCCATCATCGCCACCGAACTACGGGTGGGCATCCCCACCGGCAAGGCCGCCGAGCCGAAGGCCGGCTCCGGCGGGTGACACGCGGTCCGTGTGCGTACTCACAGCCAGTGAGTTGTCAGCCACTCGCCGATACGCTGATTGGGTTCTCCGGGTTGGAGGACTCTAGCCCTCCAACGCGGGTTCAGATGATGCACCTCTGCCGGCGTTTCGTGTGGGACCGCGTCGCCTGCGCGTTCCGCCGCTGGTGATACCGGATGACCTCGCCGACGTGCGGCAGGGCGGGCACGCCCCGCCGACGGTGGCCTCACGTCGCGCCGTTCGCCGTCCGGTTGAAACTCGGAACGGCCCTGTGGGGAGCGGGGGTTGGGCGTGGGGCGACGAGTCGGTAAACTGCCTCCACCGCCGCCGAGGTTTCGCACGGCATCGGACTGAGGTTTTCGTGGACGCCACCCCGCCCCCAGTCGCCGAGCCGCAACCCCTCCCGTTGCCCCCGCCCGTTGCCGACGCGCCCCTCCCCCTCCCCGCCGACGCCCCCGCCCCGCACGACGACTACCCGCCCATCGGGTTCACCCTCCGCCGCCTGTGTCACATCCTCGTGCTGCTCTTCTGCCTGCTGCTGGTCGTCCGCACCACGTTCGTCGAGCCGTTCGGCGTCACCACCGGCAGCATGGCCCAGACGGTGCTCGGCAACCGCCGCGAGCGGGTGTGCCCGCAGTGCGGCCACGCGGTGTGCGTCGGCACCCCGGAGGAGTACGGCGACCTCGACCCGCAGAACGGCGTGACGTGCCCGAACTGCGGGTTCGGCCCGCTCGACCTGCGGAACGAGGAGGAGACGTTCGGCGACCGCCTGCTGGTGGACAAACTGACGCTCCGCCTCCGCCCGCCGCACCGTTGGGAGGTGGCCGTCTTCCGCTGCCCCGACCCGAAGGAGCGGCGGAAGCTGATCGACCAGTTCACCCCGCTCGACGCCCGCCTGCCGGTGTACGAGGACCGCGTGCCGTGCGAGAACCGCACTTATGTGAAGCGGGTGGTCGGGCTGCCGGGCGAGCGGATTCGCATCTGGGACGGCGACGTGTACGCCAACGGCCAACTCCAGCGGAAGGATTTGCCGACGCTCCGCGAGGTCCGCATCCCGGTGTTCCGCATGGACGCCAGCCCGGCGCCGAACGGGTGGGCCAGTCGGTGGGAAGTGGGACCGCCGGCCACGCCCGCGCTGCCGAACGTCGTGCCGCCGAAGCTGCCGGCCGTCGCCGACGTGGTGCAGGGCACGGCGCTGGTGCTCGACGCCACCGCCGCCCCGTTCGGCCTGACGTACCGTCACCGGCGGCTCGGCACGCAGACCGACGAGACCGTGTCCGACGGACTCGGGTACAACGGCCGCGGCACCGACTTCGCGGTGGAGGGGAAGAAGAAAGATTTCGACGTTCACGACTTCATGGTCGAGTGCGAAATCGAAGTGGTGAGCGGGGACAAGGGGGCGTTCGCGGTGCGGCTGGGCGACGGCGCAGACACCGTCAGTGTCAACCTGCCGATCCACGCCGACACGACCGGCGGGACGGCGCAACTGGCGCACGACCGCGGTGGCGCCGAACGTCCGTTCGATGCCCCCTTCGCCCTGCTGCCGGGTAAACGGTACACGCTCGAATTCGCCTTCACCGACCGCCGCGTGCTGGTCGCCATCGACGGCAAGCCGGTCGCCGACCCGCTCGACCTGCCCCCGATGCCGCCGGCGAAGAACAGCACCGACCCGGCCGGCAAGCGGAACGGCCTGGACCGTCCGGTGCAACTCGGCTGCCGCGGCGGGCACGTGGTGGTTCGCCATTTCACCATTTGGCGAGACATCCACTACCGCGACGGGTCGGCGAAACATGCGGTGAAAAGCGAATGTCGGCTGGGGGCGGACGAATACTTCATGCTCGGGGACAACTCGGCCAACTCGGGCGACAGCCGCGAGTGGGCGACCCCCGGCGTGCCGGAGCGCGACTTTCTTGGTAAACCGTTCTTGCTGCACCAGCCGCTGCGGCGGGCCAACCCGCCGGCATTCGGGCTGAGGCAGGTGGTGGACTGGGAGCGGTTCCGGCTGCTCCGATAGGTGCCCGGTTGTAGCCGGCCTCTGTGAGGCCGGGCCGACCGGGGTCACAGACCCCGGCTACAGGACAAGGACCCCGCATGACCTTCGCCCTTCCCGACCGGCACACGCTCGCGCGGTACGCCGGCGTCGCCCTGCTCGCCTGCGGGAACATCGCCACCGTCTACGGGGCGTGGCAGCTCCGCGGGGCGTTCGGCCTGCGGTTCGGCAACCCCGTCCTCGACGCCCTTCCGCCGTTCCTGCTGCTGTGCCTGCCGCTCGTGGCCGTCTGCGCCCTGTTCGAGTCCCGCGGGTTCAAGCTGAGCCGGCTGGTGGGGCTGCCGGTGAAGGCGGGGGAATCGCCGTGGCTGTCGGCGGCCGGGTTCGGTGTGCTCGGGCTGGGCTGGCTGTTCGTGAAGGGCGGGTGGGCCGACCGCGAACTGGTGAAGGCCGAGGCGGCGCTGGCCAAGCCGACCACCGCCGACACCCCGCACGGCCCCGGCCCCGGCCGCGAGGCGATGGAGACGGTGGTGTTCGTAGTGGTGCTGGTGCTCATGCTCAAGCTGTTCGTGGTGGAGGCGTTCGTCATCCCCACCGGCAGCATGGCCGAGTCGCTGTTCGGGTACAAGAAGGTGGTCACCTGCCCGGAGTGCGGGTACGAGTTCCCGGTGAACGCCAGCCGCGAGGCCGAGCCGACCGGCGGGGACGAGTCCGTGCCGACGAACGGGTACTGCTGCCCGAACTGCCGGTACGAGACGACCACCAAGGCGAAGGAGGTGAAGTGGTCGAGCGGCGACCGCGTGCTGGTGGGCAAGTTCCTGGGCGTGGACGACCGCGGGCACGTGGTCGTGTTCAAATACCCCGAGGAGCCGCAGACGCGGCAGACGGCGCAGAACTACATCAAGCGGCTGGTCGGCCTGCCGGAGGAGACTGTGGCCGTCTACAACGGCGACCTGTATGTGACGAAGGCGCTCACCTACCCGGCCGACGCCACCGACGACGCCGGGAAGCCCCTTTACCCGCGGCCGGAGAAGGCGACCGACCTGTGGCGGGCGCGGAACTCGGGGCGGTGGGTCGGGGACGACTACGGGTACGCCAACGCGCCCGCCGCGCTCGACCTGTTCGACGCCAGCCGGAAGGAGAAGTTCGCGCTCGGCGGCAAGGGGTTCGAGATCGTTCGCAAGCCGGACGAACTGGTGCTGGCCACGCGGCGGATCGTGTACGACAACGACCACCAGTCGGTGAATTTGGCGAAGACCGCCGCCCCCCCGCGGTGGCAGCCGCTGCCGAACGCCGAAGCCGGGTGGAAGACGAACGGCCCGACCGGGTTCGCCCACACCGGCGCGGACCTCGGCTGGGTGCGGTATCAGCACCTGGTGCCGACCAACTCGTTCGGCTGGCAGGGCACCGCGGGCGACGCGAAGCTGTCCGCCCAGCCGATCACCAACTTCATGGGGTTCAACGCCGGGATCGAGGGCAGCGCCACCCGCCCCGGCAACCTGGCCGACAGCGACAACTGGGTGGGCGACCTGCTGCTCGAATGCACGGCCACCCTCGCCGACGGCGGGGCGGTGGCGCTGGAAGTGTCGAAGGGCGAGTACCGCTACCGCGCCGAGTTCGACCGCGGGCAGGTGCGGCTGAAGATGTTCCCAGACAAAGAAGTGGTGCCGGTGGGCGACGACAAGTTCACGCTGGTGAGCAAGCCGTCGGGGGTGAAGGCGGGCGCCGCCCACCGCCTGCGGTTCGCCAACGTGGACTGCCGCCTGCGGGTGTGGGTGGACGACCAGCCGATCCGGTTCGACGGCAAGGGCGACTACGCGCCGCCGGTGAAGGTGGCCGTCGAAGGTTCGACGAAAGAGCCGCACTCGGACGGCGACGTGGACCGGCCGGCGTGCGTCGGGGCGACCGGCGTGGCGAGCGTGGCCGGCCTGAAGGTGTGGCGGGACACGTACTACACGCACACCCGCGGGGTGTCGAGCGGGTACACCCGCCACACCGGCGACCGCCGCGACCTGTCCACGTACTATGTGCAGCCGGGGCACTACCTGTGCATGGGCGACAACAGCAGTCAGAGCAGCGACGGCCGCATGTGGGGGCTGGTGCCGGAACGCCTGATGCTCGGCCGGGCGGTGTTCATCTTCTTCCCGTTCGACCGCCTCGGGTTCATCCGGTAGGGT
>JANNVG010000855.1:0-1689 GCA_031414395.1 Fimbriiglobus sp. | reverse complement strand
CCGGGGGTGGGGTGCCCAAGTCAAATGGCGCAGCCGGAGTGACGGAGGAATCGACCACTCCCAGCACGCGATACCCCTTCGCGTTCAGCAGCTCGCCGACCCGCGCCGCGGAGATGTCGTCCCCTTCCACCGTCAGCAGCTTGTCCGGTGTGGACACGTCGGCCGTCCAACGGCTCACCCCCGGCTCGGCGTCGAACAGCGGGCCGATGGACGCGACGCACGCGCCACACCGCAGGTCGGTTTTCAGTCGAAGGGTGGTCATGGTGGCATTCTACCCCAGGGCGTTCGCCCCGGACGGCGGTCCGTGTTCGCCCCCGCCCTGTCCGCCCGCGTGCCCGGCGGGTAAACCAGCGTCGGCCGAACCGCCGGCCGGCCGGCGGCGTACTCACCCCACGCCGCGTTCCGCATGGGCCTCGCGCTATGTTGTCGATCCTGAAGTTTCTCTCCGACCCGCAGTTGCTCGTCGCCTCGCTCGTGCTCGTGCTCATCCAGGCGGTGTGCGCCCTGCCGTGGCTGTTCGCCCTCGACCCGAGGGGGATGAAGCGGGCGTTCACCACCCGCAACGGTCTGCTCTGGACGGGCGGGGTGGTGCTCGGGCTGACCGCCCTGTTCACCCTCGTCATCGGGTACAAGGCGGCGTCGGCCGACATGAAGTGGTACGGGCGGATCTACGGCATGGTGCTGCACCTGCAACTGATCGCCGACGTGTTCATCGTCGGCCTGCCGTGGGTGCTCACCGTCGGCCTGCCGTTCAAGTTCCGCGTCCTCGGCATGGTCGGGCGACTGGGCACCGGCTTCCAGTCCACCGGCCGCTTCTTCGACTCCGTCGGCACGTCCATTAGCAAGACCGGGGCGGTGGCCCAGGCGGCGTACAAGGAGTGCTGGCGGCAGCCCATGTTCTGGCTCATCCTGGTGGCCGGGTTCGGGGCCACGTGGCTGGCCGTGGCCATGCCGTACTTCACCTTCGGCGACGACTACAAGATGATGAAGCAGGTGGGGTTCGACCTGGTCCTGCTCGCCCCGCTGGTGTTCGGCGCGCTGGCGGCGAGCATCAGCGTGAGCGAGGAGATCGAGGGGCGGACGGCCATCACCGTGATGAGCAAGCCGATCAACCGCCGCTCGTTCCTGTTGGGCAAGTACTTCGGCGTGCTAATGGCGTGTGCGGCCATGGCCCTGCTGCTGGCCGCCAACCTGAACGGCGCGCTCCTGGCCAACCGCGCCTTCGACCCGATCAACGAGGACCGCGTCCGCGACGCCGAGTTGATGTCCGATCAGGCCAAGGACTCGGTCAAGTGGGTGGTCAACCTGGCGTCGGCCGGCGGCATCGGCCCGACCGCACTGGTGGACGGCGCCCGCATCTGGCTGGCCGAGAGCTTCACCCTCCTGTTCGGCGTGCTGCTCGGGTTCGGGCAGGTGATGATCCTGGTGGCCGTGGCCACCGCCCTGGCCACCCGCCTGCACTTCGTCGTCAGTCTGGTGAGCGTGCTGGCGGTGTACATCTTCGGCCACCTGGCGCCCGTCGTCTCGCAGGTGACGGCGAACAACAAGAGTACCAACGCCGGGGCCGCCCTCGTCGGCTTCCTGGCCAACGTGTTCGACGTGTTCCTGCCGGCCCTCGAGTACTTCAACCTGGGCCCGGCCATCATCCGCGACACCCCCCTCGACCTGGGCCACTTCGCCGTCTACTCC
>JANNVG010000854.1:0-7805 GCA_031414395.1 Fimbriiglobus sp. | reverse complement strand
CGGCGAGAGCCGGCCACCCTACCAAACCCCGTTGTTCCCCCCCGGCGAATCCGTACAATCCGTTACTCCGGGCGGTCGACCGACCCAACACGATTAGTACGGTTGGCGTCGAACTGTCAAGCCCCGTGCCCCCCGCGGTTGGCGACGGACCCGCCGGAACGTGAGAACTGATCATGGCTTACAACCCGTTCGATTTCTTCCGCCGCAACCAGAAACTGTTCTTCGGCGGGCTGACCGTGCTGGTCATGTTCATGTTCATCCTCTCCTTCGGGCAGGGGGACTTCTTCTCCCGCTTCCCGAAGTGGATCGAGAAGTTCCAGACGTCCGGCGACAAGATGGCGGTGATCGACGGGAGCACCATCAAGGGGTCGCAACTGCGGAACGTGGCCGACGAGCGGGGGCTGGCCAACGGGTACATGCAGCAGGCGAACGCCCGCGCGCTCGAATCGCTCGCCGCCAAGGCCCGCAAGGAGGCGAACGCCGCCACCACCAAAGACCTCCGCGACGAACTCGGGGGGGACGTGCAGCGGGTGGACTACTACCTGTCGCCCCCCGGCCGCATGCCGGCCGAGGCGTGGCCGCTGTTCCGCGCCGAGTGCGCCAAACTCGCCGGCGACCTGACCCGCCGCGAGGACACCCCCAAGCCCGACGACGCCAAGCGGGTGCGGGCGGTGCGGGTGTACACCGAGGCGGTGGTGGCCGAACTGAACCGGCGGGTGTCCGGCGAGCGGGGCGACGGCGGGGTGTACTTCGCCAACCAGCCGAACCGCACCGAGCGGGACCGGCTGGAGTTCCTGTTGTGGAAGAAGAAGGCGGACAAGCTGGGCATCCGGTACACCGAAGACGCCGTGGTCAAGCTGGTGGACGCCGAGTTCCCACCCGACAGCATCCCGGCCGCCGACCTGAAGGCGCTGGCCGGCGAGTCCGCCACCAAGGCCGGGCGCAAACCGGCCGAACTGTACGAGGCGCTGGGCGAGGAGTTCCGCGTGCGGGCGGCCCAGACGGCCGTCTTGGGGGTGAACGCCGTCCGCAACCCGGCCGCCCCGCCGACCGGCACCACCCGCGAGCGGTACGAGCACTTCGTGAGCGAGACGACCGCCACCAAGTACACCCTGCTGACCATCCCGGTGGAGGCGTACCTGCCGCTCGTGACCGGCCAGCCGACCGAGGCCGAGTTGGTCAAGATCTTCAACGAGGCGAGCAACACCGACCCCGACCCGGCGAGCGCCCGCGGGGGCGTGCGGGAACCCCGCAAGGTGGGCGTGCAGTGGGTGGAGGTGACGGGCGAGGAGGGGTATTACAAGGCGCTCGCGGTCGCCCGCGGGGCGGCCTTCCGCCAGGTGCAGGAGTCGGCCGCGGCCAAGGCCGTGTTCGGCGGCACCGTGCCCCCGGCCGCCGCCGCCTACGGGCACGACGAGTACACGGCATTCCAGGCGCGGGTGGCCGCGTACCGCCAGACGCAACAGGCCAACCCCGGCCGGCCGGCGCTCACCTATGTTGCCGAGATGAAGGCCGACCTGATGCGATCGGTCGGCGGCGGCGCGGTGGGCGAGGCCTACCGCGAACAACTCACCGCTCAGGGCGGGGCGAACACCACCGCGCCGTCCCGCTCGGCCCAGGACGGGCTGACCGACACCGAGTTCGTCCGCCCCGAACTGGCCGCGGCGCTGGCCGGGCTGACCGCCTCCGCCCTGGCCACCAACGCCCCGCTGTTCGCCCCCGTCGCGGCCGTCACCGAGACGGCCTTCCGCCACACCCGCGAGCAGCGGCTGGTCGCCGGCATTCAGGCGTTCCAGTTCCCCACCCTGGGCGGGCTGAACGGGCTGACCGAGGCGGTCGGCGGGGCGGTGGCCATGTCCGCCGGCAGCCCGGCCCCACTGCCGCCCGCCGCCGTGCAACCGGTGCTCAACGCGCGGACCGATGAGGCCCTGCGGACCGAAGTGGCCACGGCCGAAGTGCAGGCGTTCCAGAAGGAACTGGCCCGCATCGGCGGGGTGAAGTTCGAAGCCCCGAAGGGGCTGGAGAAGGCCGCCCTCGACCGGGCCGAGCGGGAGCACCGGGCGAAGCTGGCCGAGCAGGCGGCCAAGTACGCGAAGGAGTGGATCGACGCCCGCAAGCTGAAGACCGGCGCCACCACCGAACCGCGGGGCGTGGCCACCCTGGCCGACGACCCCGGCCTGGCCCCGCTGCTGCAAAAGGACCTGTTCGTCACCGGGTTCGACGGCAAGCCGAAAAGCCCCCGCGCCGCCGTCGCCTTCGGGCAGGCGTTCGTGAACGAGACGGAAGTGCGGGTGACCGCCGAGTTCCGCAACGTCGGGCGGATGAAGCCGGTCGCCGGGCTGTACCAGGTGCGGCAGTACGACCCCGGCCAGCGGCAGGACGAGAAGCAGGACTTCGCCCCACCCAGCCCGGAGGTGAAGTTCGACAACCCCATGTTCGCCCAGTTCTTCACCGACATGTTCGCCCTGCGGGTGGGCGGCGGGCGGCCGCTCACGCTCGTGTGGCGGACGGCCGAGGTGGACCCGGTGCGGCCCCTGTCGCTCGCCAGCGACAAGGCCGCCCGCGACAAGTGCGTGGCCATCTGGAAGCTGAACAAGGCCCGCGAGCTGGCCCGCCAGGCGGCGGACCAGGCGGCCCAGACCGTCCGCAAGGACGGCACCGGCCCGGTGCAACTGGAAAAGGGGGTGACGCAGGCGCTCGACGACCTGAAGCGGCCGATCGACCCGAAAGGGCCGCACTACTCCCGCTTCGAGGCGTTCTCTCAAGACCCGCAGTTCACCGTCGCCAAGATGCTCCTCGGCACCGAGGAGGTGCCGGGCAGCCCGCCGCGACTGGCGCAGTTCAACCCGACGCACCGCTCGATGGTGTACGAGGCGAGCACCCTGCGGGAGGAGTTGATCGCCAAGAAGGACAGCCCGCTGGGCACCACGTTCGTGGTGGAAGACCAGCCGAAGACCACCCTGTACCTGCTGGTGGTGGCCGGCCACGACCCGAAGGGCGACCACCTGTTCCGCGACCACGTGCTGTACCCGGCCGTCCGCACGTCGGCCGACACCGCCGTGCTGAGCGCCGACACCCTGGCCCCGCGGTTCGCCACCTTCGCCGCCGACGCCGACCGCAAGACGGCCGTGTCCCTGCTGAAGGCCGAGTTCGGGTACAAGGACGAGAACCCGAAGCTGGACGACAAGGCGGACTAGCGGTTCGTGACTCGTAGGGCGGACGAGCGGGCGTTTCGCCCGCGACCTCCGCCGTCGGTGGCGTGTGGCGGGGGTCGCCGGGCGGCGCCCGGCTCGCCCGCCCTACAAGGGACTGAACTGTAGGGCGTCTCGCACGGCGACCTCCGCCGCCGGTGGCGTGTGGCGGGGGTCGCCGGGCGGCGCCCGGCTCGCCGTTGCCCCCACCGCGCAGGGTGCCGCCCGGCCCGCCGCACCTACTTCCCCTTCAGGTGCGTGTCGAGGAAGGCCAGCGTCTTCTTGAACTGGTCGGCCGCGTTGAACTCCGCCCCGCCGTGCTTCGCCCCCTTCAGCACCACCAGTTCCACCGCCACCTTCTCCTTCTTCAGCGCGTCGGCCAGGATTTCGCTCTGGCCGAGCGGCACCAGCGGGTCGGCGTCGCCGTGGACGATCAGGAACGGCGGGTCGTCCTTGGTCACATACGTGAGCGGGTTCGCCCTCGCCGCCTTCTCCTTGTTCTCCTGGATCGCCCCGCCGATCAGCTTGCTCTCCGGCGAGTCCTTCGCGTCGTGGTCGATCGGCCCCTTCACCTTGCTCTGCTCGGCCATCTTCGTCAGGTCGGTCGGGCCGAACCAGTCCACCACGCACTGCACGCGGCTGCTGGTTTTCACGTCCTTGCCGCCGTCCAGTTCCTTCACGTCGCCGCTCGTGCCGAGCAGTGCCACCAGGTGCCCGCCGGCCGAACTGCCCCACACGCCGATGTGGTCGGCATCCAGTTTGTACTTCTTCGCGTTCTCCCGCAGGTGCCGGAGCGCCGCCTTGCAGTCTTCGATCTGGGCGGGGAAGACGGCGTGCTGGCTCAGGCGGTAGTTGACGGCCGCCACCGCGTACCCGTGGTCGAGCAGCTTGACCGCCGGCCCCGCCCCGGCCTTCGACCCGGCCGACCACGCCCCGCCGTGAACCCACACCACCAGCGGGAACGGGCCGTCGCCCTTCGGCGTGTACACGTCCAGCTTGTGCCGCTCGTGCGTGCCGTAGGCCACGTCCTTATCGACCTTTGTGCCGTCGGGCACCTTCGGGCCTTTCTCCTGGGCGAGCGCGGGCACGGCCAGCAGAAGGGCGAGCAGGGGAACGAACCGAGACATGGCGAACACTCCTTGGGGGGTGCGGAACAAACCCGGAACGTGGCGCGGGGTTTCGGGGTCACACCAGGTGACAGTGACGTGTTGCTGTCGCCGGGGTCTGTGACCCCGGTCCTGACCGGCCTCACAGAGGCCGGCAACAGCAAGACATCAACGCGATCCGGTGTCACACCGCCGGCAGGCGGACGCGGAAGGTGCTGCCCACCCCCTCGACCGTGTGGACGGCGATCTCCCCGCCCATCGCGTGAATCAGCCCCTGCACGGCCGCCAGCCCGAGGCCGTGCCCGTGCGTCTTGGTGGTGAAGAACGGCTCGAACACGCGGGACGACACCTCCGCCGACATGCCGCACCCCTGGTCGCTCACCGTCAGATCGGCTTTGCCGTCGGCCGTGGTCACGCTCACCCGCACCTCGCCCGTCCGCCCGCTCATGGCGTCGGCCGCGTTCGTAATCAGGTTGAGCACCACCTGCCGCAGGTGGGTGGGGTCGGCGTGGACGAGCACCGGGGTCGGGGGCATGTCGAAGAGCAGGGCGGTGGACTCGGGCAGGATGCCGCGGGTGAGGCGGGCGGTGTCGTGCGCGATGGTGGCCAGGTCCACGTCCACGGGGGTGCTCTTGCGGCGGCCGGCGAACGACAGCATCTGCTCGCACAACTCGGCCGCCCGCTCGCCCGCGTCCTGGATTTGTCGCAGCCGCTCGGCGGCGGGCGAGTCGGCGGGCAGTTGCCGCAGGGCGAGGGTGGCCTGCCCGAGCACCACGGTGAGCAGGTTGTTGAAGTCGTGGGCGGCGCCGGCCGCCAGCAGGCCGAGGCTCTCCAGCTTGGCCGTGCGGGCGGCCCGCTCGTCCGCCGCCCGCCGGTCGGTCACGTCGACGCCGATGCCGCCGATGTACCGCTCGCCCGTCTCGCCGACGAACGGGAACTTGACGTTCAGCCACAGGCGGTGCCCGCCGTCCGGCTCGGGCACCGTCTCGACCACCTGCACGTCGCGGCCGGCGTCCAGCACCGCCTGGTCGTTCGCCAGGAACTGCGCGGCGACTTCGGGCGGCCACACGTCGGCCGGCGTCTTGCCGATGCGGTCGTCGGCGGTCAGGCCGTAGTGCGTCAGGTACGTCTGGTTGACGAACACGTACCGCGAGGTGGCGTCCCGCAACCAGGCGAGGGCCGGCGCGCGGTCCATGAACGCGCGGAACAGGTGCTCCTGCTCCCGCAGCTTCCGCCGCAGGTCGGCCACCTCGTCGATGGTGACGGCGACCACCCACACCGTCCCGGACGGCGGGTCGGGGGCGAACCGGTACTCGACAAGCCGTTCGGCGTCGGTGCGGCGGAGGTACTGGTAGCTGCCCACCCGCCCGGTGGCGAACGCCTCCGCCACCGCCGCCTTCCACCCGGCCCACGTGTCGGCCGGCATCCCCAGGTCGGGGCACACCCTGCCCACCACCTCGGCCGGCGGCAGGCCGATCTGCTCGCACCCCCAGCGGTTGGCTTGCAACACGCGGCAGTCGCGGTCTAACTGAAACACCGACGCCGGCAGGGCATCAAGAACGGCGAGCGGGTCGTGGGGTGCTGCGGACATACCCTCTGTTAGACCACACCGCCGGCCGGCAGGCGAGGGGTCGGGCGGAAAATCAGGCGAGCGCCGCCCGCGCCCGCTTCACCACCGGCGCGTCGGCCCCGCCCGACCCCTTCAGCCAGAACAGACTGGCCGCCAGGAACCGATCCTTCCATCCGGCCGACAGGTGCGCGTGGTCTTCCATCACCGCGGCGCTGAACTTGTAGTCGTGCGAGTCGGTCCCCTTCAGGAACACCAGCAGCCGCCCGGCGTCGATCAGGTCGCGCCCGCCGGTCGGGTTGCTCGCCAAATACGACATCGCCATCGCCGCCGCCTTCGCCCGGTCCTTGGTCAGCGTGGCGAACACGTCGTCCACGGTGAACTTCTTGTTCTCGTCGGCCGGCTGCAGTTGGTCGATCCGCGCCTTCCCCAGCTTGCTCGGGTCGCCCATCGCCCCGCGGAACAGCGGCAGGAACGACACCGCTTGCAACAGCAGGTGGCGGCGGAGCGCGTCGTCGCCCGTGGTGGCGAAGGCGTACCGCAGGGCGTTCGCGGTGGTGAGCGTGTGCAACCCGACGATGCCCGGCTGCCGCATCAGCAGTTCGCCCGCGCCGGCGAACACCGCGTCCCACACCGATTGCGGGGACACCTTGCCGAGCCGCTTCACCACTTCATCGGCGATCTCGGTGTGGCTGGCGGTGCGGAGGGCGGTTAACAACTCACTCGTCGCGGCCTCGTCGGGTTTGCCGCCGGTCCAGTCGGCCGGCAGCTTGGCCGCGAGTTCGGCGTTGCGAATGCCCACCGCGTCCGCCACCGCGTTGCCGTCCGGCTTGGCCTCGCCGTCGCGCTTCAGGATGGCGTAGGCGAGCGACCGCAGCACCGGCTCGGCGTGCTGCCAGCCGATCACCTGCAACGTGCGGAAGGCGTTCGCCACGAAAATGGCCTTGTGTCCGATGTCGCGGAAGTCGCGGGCGCCGAACTTGGCGAACAGGTCGAACGCGCGGTCGGCCGGCAGGTGGCGGGCGACGGCGGCGGCGGCGGTGTCGGCCTTGCCCTCGTCCCAGTCGGTCATCGCCGCCACGAACTCGGCTTCGGCCTTCCGCGCCGTCGGCACCTTCAGTTCGTCCGTCGGCTTCATCCGCCACCCGCCCTCCTTCTCGTTCGTCGCCTGACCACCTTTGAAGTTGTCGAGCGCCCAGAAGAGCGGCAGCCACCGCTCCTTGTCCGGCCCGGCGAGCGCCGCCTGGTGCGCCGAGTTCACCACCAGCACGGCGTGGAATTTGAACCCGACGCTCGGCCGCGGGCGGATGTTCCGCACGCCGGCGAGCAGCAGCGCGGCCAGCACGTCGCGGTAGGCCAGCCCCTTCTTGATGCGACTGCCGACTTCTTCGAGCAGCTTGTCCCGCGGGGTGTCTTCGACCAGTTTGACGAGCGGTTCGATGTCGGCGTCCAGCCGGACGAGGTTCGGATCGACCTTGGCGTCGGCGGCACGCACGGCCGGCAGGTCGGCGAGGAAGGCGGCCCCACCGGCGACGGCGGCGGAGTAGAGGAACGAACGGCGGTCGGGAGAGGTGGACACGAGTGGACCCCGGAGGAGAGAGGGCGAGGCCGATGGCGATTGTACCAGCCCAGTCCAGAAACCTCACCCCCCGGCCCCCTCTCCGAAGCGGAGAGGGGGGGTTCAAGGCGACGACGTCTGGGTGCGTCGGCGAGCGGGAAGGAACGTCAGCATGTTGAACACCCCCTCTCCCCTGGGAGTGGGGGACGGGGGGTGAGGTCTCTTGCCCCTCGCTCGCGCTTCGGGCTAACGGGTCGGAGAGGGGGACGGGGAAAGCCCGTGCCCGTACAAGCGGGGGGAGGACGGCAAGGAGAGCATGGGGCCGGAGGTGACGACGACCGTCTGTCCGGCGTGCGGCAAGTTCATGGTGAAGAAGGACGGGC
>JANNVG010000853.1:0-7305 GCA_031414395.1 Fimbriiglobus sp. | reverse complement strand
GGCGTCGCGGCCGGTGGTTGGTTGCGACTTGCTTGTTGCGTGCCGAACAGGCGGTTGCGGACGCCGGCCGCTCGACCCGCCCTACCAGATCACCCGAACCGCACGCTCACCTTCACCGCCGCTTCCAGCCGCTCCAGGTATTCATCCCGCGAAATGTCGGTCGCGCCGAACTGGGCGGTGTGGTCGTTCACGATCTGCGTGTCGAACAGCACGAACCCGCGGGTCCGCAGCCGCGTGAGCAGGGCCACCAGCGCCACCTTCGACGCATCCCGCACGCGGTGGAACATGCTCTCGCCGGCGAACAGCCCGCCGACGCTCACCCCGTACACCCCGCCGGCCAGCTCGTCGCCCTGCCACGCCTCCACGCTGTGCGCGTGCCCCTGCCGGTGCAGGTCGGTGTACGCCTCCACCATCTCGTCCGTCACCCAGGTGCCGTCGGTGCGGTTGTCGGCGCACCCCCGCATCACGTCGGCGAAGCGGGTGTTCACGGTCACGCGGAACTTGTTCTGTCGGATGGTCGCGGCCAGTCGCCGCGGCACGTGAAAGGTGTCGAGCGGGATGACGCCCCGCGGGTCGGGCGACCACCAGATGACCGGGTCGCCGGGGTTGAACCACGGGAACACGCCGGCCGTGTACGCCTTCCGCAGCAGGTCGCAATCGAGTTCACCCCCGACGCCCACGATGCCCTCCGGAGTGGCGAACTCCGGGGGCACCCACGGGCGATCGGGGGCGAACACGCCAAACGGGTCGAGCGGGTCGTTCACACCGTCCATCATAGCAGGGTGGGTCAGTTGTAGCCGGGGTCTGTGACCCCGGTCCCCGACCGGCCTCACAGAGGCCGGCTACAGCAGCCGCGGGTCACTTCATGTCGTCCAACAGCTTCTTCGCCTCCGCCGCCGCTTTCGTACTCGGGTAGAACTTGGTGACGTACCGGAGCACCTTCTTTGCGTCGTCGCCCTTCTCGTCGGCGATCAGCTTCTTGGCCGCATCCAGCTTCGTCACCGCCGCCTTCTCGTCCTCGTCCACCGGCTCCGGCGGCTTCGGATCCACCGGCTTGGGGTCGGGCTTCACTTCCGGCTTGGGGTCGGGCTTCTTCGGGTCGGCCGGCTTGGGCGCGTCCTTCGGCTCGGTGCCCGGCTCGTACCCGCGGGCGTTCCCCTTCACGATCTTGATCCACCCGTCGTAGCGGTCCTTGTCCTTCGCCACCACCACATAGCCGATCTCGAGCGAGCCGAACAGCTTGTCGAGCGCCTCTTCCGCGGTCACGTCCTTCACGCTCAGGCTGGTGCGGGTGTTGCCCGAGATGCCGATGTCGTACTGCGCCGAGATCGGCCCCAGCTTCTGGTCTTGAAGCTGGCCGGAGATGTCGTCCAGAATCTCCTTCAGCGGGGTGGTCTTCGCCTCGACGGTGACAGTCCCCTTCAGCTTCTTGGTGCGGGTGAACGTGGACGCGGTGGTCTCCTTCACCGGCTCGGCCGCCGACACGACCGCCCCCGCCAAGGTCGCCGCCAGCACCGCCACCGCCCACCGTTGATACGTCATCGTCGTCCCTCCGCCGGGTTGCACTGCGTGTGTGAACTGATCTTACACCCTTTGTCGGGCGGGTGCGGGAGAAGGTTCCGCTGTTCATTCCGCGGACCTCACCCCCCGCCCCCCTCTCCATGTCATGGAGAGGGGGTGTTCAGGACCATACGTCTCCGATCAACTGGAACCCCGAACGCAGTGAGTGGGGTGCCAACCAGCGACCCGGTCACTCCGTTCCCGGTTCCAGACTGAACACCTCTCCATGACATGGAGAGGGGGATGGGGGGTGAGGTCTCCACGCCCCCAAAAATCCCGCCATTCGCACCCCCTTCTTGCATGGCCCGCGGGGGTCGAAAGTCGTAAAAAAATCGGGTGGGAGTGAACCCCGAAGTCGGCCGGCGGGTTGTCCGCAACCCGTTGGCTGTTTGGGGTTTACTTCGACCGGACAGAATCCCGCGACGACCCGATGGAGGATGGTGTGGCGAAGAAAACTCCCCCGCCGGCCGTTCCCCCCGTTCCGCCCGCCGCCCTCGCCCCGATCGAACCCCTCGATATCGTCGACGAGCTGCGCGACAGCTACCTCACCTACGCGCAATCCGTCATCGTCAGCCGGGCACTGCCGGACGTGCGGGACGGCCTGAAGCCGAGTCAGCGGCGGGTGCTGGTGGCCATGAACGACCTCGGCCTGGGGCCGACCACCAGCACCAGCAAGTGCGCCGGCATCGTCGGCGAGACGATGAAGCGGTATCACCCGCACGGCGACTCCAGCATCTACGACACCCTCGTGCGGATGGCCCAGGAGTGGGTCATGCAGACCCGCATGGTGCAAGGGCAGGGCAACTTCGGCAGCATCGCCGGCCTGCCCCCCGCCCACATGCGGTACACCGAGGCGAAACTCACCGCCCCCGCCGCCGAGATGCTCGCCGACCTGGAATCCGAGACGGTCGACTTCATCGACAACTACGACGGCAAGTACCGCGAGCCGCTCGTCCTGCCCGGCAAGTTCCCCAACCTGCTGGTGAACGGCGCGACCGGCATCGCCGTCGGCATGGCGACGAAGATCCCCCCGCACAACCTGGGCGAGGTGTGTACCGGCCTCATCCGCCTGCTCGACGACGCGCACGTGAGCCTGCACGAACTGCTCGAGATCATCCCCGGCCCCGACTACCCGACCGGCAACATCATCATGGGGCGGCACGGCCTCACCCGCGGCTACCTGGGCGAGCCGAGCCGCCTCACCCTGCGGGCGCGGGCCGACATCATCGAAGAGAGTAAGGGGAAGACGGCCACCATCATCATCCGCGAGGTGCCGTTCGAGGTGTCGCGGAACGCCCTGGCCGAGAACATCGGCAACCTGGTGCGGGACGGCCGCATCGAAGGCATCCGGGGGATGCGAGACGAGAGCAGCGCCCGCACCGGCGAACCCGTGCGGCTGGTCATCGAACTGACCAACAAGGGCGACCCGCACCTGGTGCTGAACCAGTTGTACCAGTACACCGACTTGCAGAAGACGATCCCCGTCGCCATGCTCGCCCTGGTGGACGGCCGGCCGCAGTACCTCACCCTGAAAGAGATGATGCGGAAGTACCTGGACCACCGCGTTCAGGTGATCCGCCGTCGCACGCAGTTCCTGTTGCGAGAGGCCAAGCGGCGCGGGCACATCCTCGAAGGCCAGCTCATCGCCATCTCGTCGCTCGACGAAGTCATCCGCATCATCCGCGGCGCGTCCAGCCGGGCCGACGCCAAGCACCAACTGCAAGACATGCGGGTGGCGGCGACACTGATGAAGGTGGCCATCGGCGAGACGGCACTGGCCGCACTTCAAAGTGAACTGGGATTCAAGGACGAGTACAAGCTGACCGACGCCCAGGCCGACGCCATCCTGCGGCTGCAACTCGGCCAGTTGGCCAACCTGGAGCGCGACGAAATCCTGAAGGAGTACAACACCCTCCGCGGGCTGATCCGCGGGTACGAAGAACTACTCGGCGACGACGCCCGCGTGAACGGCGTCATCAAGGCCGACCTGGAGTTCCTCCGCGACCGCTTCGCCACCCCCCGCAAGACGGAGATCACGGACGACGGCGGCGACGTGGACATGGAAGACCTGATCGCCGACGAGCAGATGGTGGTGACGCTCTCGCACGAGGGGTTCATCAAGCGGATGAAGGTGGAGACGTACCGCACGCAGGGCCGCGGCGGCAAGGGGGTGCAGGGGGGGCTGCGGGAGAACGACTTCATCCAGCACTTCTTCACCGCCAGCGCCAAGAGCTACCTGCTCTGCTTCACCGACCGCGGGCAGTGCTACTGGCTGAAGGTCCACCGCGTGCCCGAGGCCAGCCGCACGTCGCCGGGCCGCAGCATCGCCAACGTGCTGCAACTGAAGGACGGGGAGAAGATCGCCAGCGTCATCCCGGTGCGGGAGTTCGAGGACGGCGCGTTCCTGATGATGGCCACGCAACAGGGGGTGGTGAAGAAGACGAGCCTGATGGAGTACAGCCGCCCGCGGCAGGGCGGCATCATCGGCATCAACCTGGAAGACGGCGACAAGTTGATCGACGTGGCCCTCACCCGCCCCGGCGACGAGGTGGTGTTGAGCACCCGGCAGGGCATGGCCATCCGCTTCGACGAGGGGAACGTGCGGGCGATGGGCCGGAACGCGACCGGCGTGTGGGGCATCAAGCTGAACAAGACGAAGGACGACCGGCTGGTGGGCATGGTTGTGACCGACCCCGACGGCTTCCTGCTGACGCTGTGCGAGAACGGCTTCGGCAAGCGCACGCCCTTCGGGGCGAACACCGCCGGCGAAGTGGAGGAGGCGGACGAGGCGGACGACACCGCGAACCCCACCGCTGTGGCGGAGGCGAACCCCGACCGCGAGGTCGGGGGTGACGACGATGGAACCCCGAACGCCAGCGAGGGGGTGGGCGAAGAGGACCGCTCGGCCATGCGGTACCGCAAGCAGAAGCGCGGCGGGAAGGGGGTGAAGGACGTGAAGGTGACGGCCAAGAACGGCCCGGTGGTGGGCGTGGCGGCCGTGCGGGAGGGCGACGAGATCATGGTCATCACCCAGCAGGGGATGGTGGTGCGGACGGCCGTGGACGCCATCCGCATCGTCGGGCGGAACACGCAGGGGGTGAAGGTGATGACCCCGGCCGACGGGGACAAGATCGCCACGATGGCCAAGCTGGCGGCGGAAGAGAAGGCAGATTTCACCGCCGAGGGCACATGAGGGCACGAGAGGAAGGCAGAGAGGACTTCTTCCGAACTCTCCTTCGGCCTTATCTCTTGTGCCCTCATGTGCCCTCGGCGGTGAATCATCCGGAGTGTGACCAATGCGCGTGCTCATCACCGGCGGGTACGGGTTCATCGGGGCGTGGATCATCCGCACCCTGCTCGCCCGCGGCGACGACGTGTTCGTCTTCGACCTGAAGGAAGACCCCCGCCGCCTGCGGCTCATCCTGCCCGAACCCGACGTGGCCAAAGTCACGTTCCTGCCCGGCGACGTGACCGACCTGCCCGCGCTGACGGCCGCGCTGCTCACCCAGCGGGTCACGCACGTCATCCACCTGGCCGGGTTGCAGGTGCCCACGTGCCGCGTCGACCCGATGCTCGGGGCGAAGGTGAATGTGCTCGGCACCCTTGCCGTCTTCGAGGCCATCCGCGCGACCGGCACACAGGTGCAGCGGTTGGTGTACGCCAGCTCTGCCGCCGTGTTCGGTGCGCCCGACCTGTACCCCGCCGGCCCGCAACCCGACGACGCCCCGCTGATTCCCAGCACGCACTACGGCGTGTTCAAGTGCTGCAACGAGGGGAACGCCCGCATCTATTTCCAGGATCACGGCATCGTCAGTGTGGGTTTGCGGCCGTGGACGGTGTACGGCGTCGGCCGCGACCTGGGCATGACGAGCGAACCGACCAAAGCGATCAAGGCGGTGTTGCTCGGCCGGCCGTACCCGATCAGCTTCGGCGGGTGGACCGACTTCCAGTACGTCGAAGACGTGGCGAACGTGTTCGTGAACTCACTCGACCGGCCGTACAGCGGGGCGAAGAGTTACAACCTCCGCGGGGCGGTTGTCACCCTCGCCGACTTCCACGCCACACTTGCGAAAGTCCTGCCCGACGCGGCCACGCTGGTGACGACCGGCAAGACGCAGATCGCCATCGCCTACGACCTGAGCGACGACGGGTTGCAACGCGATTTGGGGCCGATGCCGCAGACGAGCCTGGAAGACGGCATCCGCCAGACGGTGGCGCTGTTCCGGCAGCTTCACGCCGAAGGGCGACTCGACACGACAGATTTGGATGGCCCAAAGCCTTCCCCGGTGACGGTGGCGGTGGAGACGTGACATCTGACGAGCCGCGACCGCGAGGGAGCGGGTGGTACTGTCCCCGCTCCCTCACGTCGCGCCGCCCGCCGTATCACTCCGTCATGGTCGGCGTCACGTCGCGGGCGATGGCGAAGATCACCCCTTCTTCCGGGATGCTTTTGGCCGTCCACTCGATCACACGGAAATCGCCGTCGGCGTGGCGGTAGCGGTTGTTGAACCGCACCACCGGCCGCCCGCGGTCCAGTTCGCCCATCACCGCCTGCGTCGCCGGCCAGTCGTCCGGGTGGACGAAGTGCAGGAACGGCTGCCGCAGCAGGTCGGCCGTGCTGTGCCCGAGCACCCGGCTGAAGTTGCCGTTCACCCGCTTGAAGAAGCCGTCCAGCCCGGCGATGCAGAACATGTCGAGGGACAGCTCGAAGAACCGCGTCATGTCCTGCTCGGCATGTTGCATGTTCGACTCCAGATAGCCGGCCAGGGTGTTCGCCACCTCCCGCGCGTCGAACGGGCGGGCGTTCGGGTCGGCGGACAGGCACGCCTTCGCCAGCCGCACCAGTCGCGGGTCGGCCCCGCACATGTCCAGGCGGGCGTGCGCCTCGTACACCTCGGCGGCGGCGGCCTTCTCCAGTACCCGCAGGACCGACTCGCCCGTGTACGGCGGGTGGCCGGTGAGGATGTGGCACAGCACCCCGCCGAGGGCGAACACGTCGGCCCGCGTGTCCACCGCCGCGGCGTCGCCGCCCACCTGCTCCGGCGCCATGTACTCCGCCGTGCCGAGCACCACCCCGTACCGGGTGACGCCGGACTGCTGGGGCGCCGGGGTGTCCGTCGTGGGCGGCGGCGGCGGGTCGGGGTCGGCCGGCGCGAGCGGGCTGTTCGGCGGCGGGCCGAGGTCGGCCAGCCCGAGCGGGCTGTTCGGCAGCACCTTCGCCACCCCCCAGTCGATCACCTTCGCCACCCCGAACAAGGCGACGAGCACGTTCGCCGGCTTGACGTCGCGGTGGACCACCCCGCGGGAGTGGGCGTAGGCGAGGGTCTGGCACACCTGCTCGAACACCTTGAGCAGCCCCGACAGGCCGTCGGCCGGGTCGGTGCGGAGGCGGATCAGGTCGGCCAGCGTCTGCCCGTCCACCAGCATCATGCTGAAGTACGGGCGGCCGTCGGGCAGGAGGCCGGCGGAGTGAACGGGCACGATGCCGGGGTGTTCGAGCAGGGCGGTCACGCGGGCCTCGGTCCACGCCCGGCGGACGAGTTCGGGCTTGTGGGCGTGAATCGGCAGCAGCACCTTCACCGCCAGCTCGCGGTTGAACGCCGCCTCCCGCCCGCGGTAGATGACGCCCATGCCCCCGCGGGCCAGTTCGCTCACCAGGATGTAGCGGTCCACGCACAGCGGCAGGGTCGTGTCGGTGATGAGAGGCCCGTTCGGGGCCGGCTGCGGGAGGTAGAAGTGGGTGTG
>JANNVG010000852.1:0-4274 GCA_031414395.1 Fimbriiglobus sp. | reverse complement strand
CCCCCCATGGGGGGGGTTTGGGTCGCTTGCCCCCCCCCCGCCCGCCGGGGGGCGGGAGACTGTACCGCTCCCTGGCGGTCGCGGCTCGTTTGAGCGGGTGACTGTTCCGCTCCCAGGCGGTCGCGGCGCGTTTGAGCGGGTTCCGCAACACACCCGGTCACTCCGTTCCCGGTTCCAGGTTGAACACCCCTCTCCATGAATGGAGAGGGGGACGGGGGGTGAGGTTTATTCGCGCCCATCCCACCACGCATCGGCCAACCCGAAGGACAGCGTCATTCCTGCTCCGCCGGGCGAGCTGAGGACGTGGCAGCCGGGTTGCGGCTCGGCGGTGAATTGTGAGGTCGTCGGGTGCTTGGCGTAGACCCCGTGCCAGCGGCGGGCGACGGTCGGGTCGGGCAGTCGGAGCATGTGCGCCAGGTAGTCCAGAATCAGCCGGTCGACGTGCGGGCTGTCGAACGGGGAGATGTCGGCGTCGTACTCGTGCGAGTCGCCGATCACCACCTCACCCAGTTCGTTCTGCGAGGCCATCACGTGAACGCCGTACTTCACGTGCTCGGGCATCGTCTCGGCGAATCGTTTCTTCAATGCGGGGAGCGTGCGACACACCTCGAACGCCTTGTAGTGCGCGAGGGTCAGCCCGCCGGCCAGGTGCGGACCCATCCGCCACCCGTGCGGTTGCGGGCCGGTCGCCAGCATTTGCAGCTTGCACCGCCGCAGGCCGCTTGATGCGAACACGGCCGGAAAGAGCGTCTCGAAGTCGGCCCCGCCGCACACCAGCACCGTGCCGACCGTCCACCGTTCGCCGCTCGCCGTGTGTACGGTCGGCATGTCGATGGCGGTGACGGCGGTGTTGAAGTGGAATTGAACGCCGAAGGTGTCGGACAGGAAACGGGGGAGCAGCGCGACCGCCTGCCGCGGGTCAACAACACACTCGGTCGGGCTGTGTAGCACGGCCTTCAAGCCGGTCGGGTTCAGGTGCGGGAACCGCTCGAGCGCGGCACTCGGTGTTAACAGTTCACACGCCACATCCAGCCCTGGAGCCGCCGCCGCGAACTCTTCCAACACCGCCCGCTCGTCGTCCTCGTACACCGCGTGAACCGACCCGCACTCGTGTACCCACACGCCGGCGGCGCGCAGCTCCAGCCACCGCCGGCGGCTACACATGGCCGTGTGATACAGCCCGCCGGCCGGCTGACCGATGGGCCACACCATGCCGAAGTTCCGCACGGAGGCCATCTCCGCACGCCGCCCCCGCTCGAACACCACCACGCTCCGCCCGCGGCGGGCCGCCGCCCACGCCCACGCCAAACCCACGATGCCGGCGCCCACCACGGCCACGTCTGCGGAACGGTTCATGCCACGTCGTCTCCTGCTGTCGCCGGCCTCTGTGAGGCCGGGCGGAACCGGGGTCATAGACCCCGGCTACAGATGCGCACCCTATTCGGCGGCCGTACTGGCCCGCACGATGAGGGTGCTCGGCACCACCACTTTCACCGGCGGGCGGGTGGGGTTGTCCAGGCGGTACCGCATCATCCGCAGGGCCAGGTCGGCCATCGCCTCGCCGGGGTAGTCGTAGGTGGTGAGGGGGATGCTGAACTCGGCGGCGATGGGCAGGTTGTCGAACCCGATCACGCCCACGTCCTTCGGCACCCGCACCCGCCGCTGGAGCAACTCCACAATGACACCGATGGCGGAGTAGTCTTGATAACAGACGACGCCGTCCAGCTTGTGCTTCACGATCTCGTCGGCGACGGCCGCGTACGCCTCGCGGGTGGGCAGGTCGGCCGACTGCCGCAGCACCACCGGCACCGGGGCCGGCTTGCGGGCGAACGTGCCGAACTGCGCGTCGTACACGGCGTGCAGGTAGCCGGCCACGCGGTCGTTGTGGCTGGTGGTGGGGGAGGCCACCACGATGCCCACCCGCCGCCGGCCGGTGGCGTACAGGTGTTCGACGCACTCGCGGGCGGCGGCCACGTCGTCGATGGCCACCAGGTCCAACTCGGTCGCCGGCCGCCCTCGGAGGCCGCGCTCCAGGAGTACCGTCGTCAGCCCGGCCTGCTTGCACCCGTCCACGAAGTGGGCGTCGGCCGCCGCTTCTTCTTCACTCACCCGCGAGGGCAGCAGGAACACCCCCTTCACCCCGTCGGCCACCGCCTTCGCCGCCGCCGCCTTCGCCACCTCCACGGTAATGTTCGGCGTGACCGCGAAAGCGTCGAACTCCAGGTGCATGGGCGTGCAGCGGGCGGCGGCCAGGAATCCCGCCTGGGCGACAGAGAACGTCTCCCGTAGTGAGGCACCGGGGGTGAGCCGCAGGCAGACGGCCCAGCGGTCGGCCGTCGGCGGGGGGATACGGTAGCACCCCGTCCGCTCGATGGTCTGGATCAGCCCTTTGTCGCGGAGCACCTGGAGCGCCCGCGAGGCGGTGACGACCGACACGCTGTACTGGATGGCGATGCCGCGGACGCTCGGCATCCTGCCGCCGTCCCACGCGCCGGTGCGGAGTTCGGCCTCGATGCGTGCGGCCACGCGGATGTACTTCGTCCCGATTTCGACCGCGACCATGAGAGCCTGCCTGATGTGATGACGCCGGGGAGAGTATAGCGAGTAGTACAGGTCCGGCGACTGTGCTAGCCGCCCTGTAACGCACTGATGAGAGACACCGCCGCACAAAGTCGCATAAAATGTGGGGTCAGTCGAGAGGTGTGAAAATTGAATGAACCCGGCGAGCGAGAGGCGTTCCACGCGGCCATTTGGCAGTCGCCCGACGACGACCTGCCGCGGCTGGTGTACGCCGACTGGCTGGACGAGCGGAACGAGCCGGACGCGGCCGCGTTCCTGCGGCTCTTGTGCGCCGTCCGCACCTGCCCGCCGGACGTGGACAAGTTGCGCCCGCTGGTGGCTCAGTTCCGTCGGGCGATGTTCAAGCTGTCGCCGAAGTGGATCGACGCCGTGTGCCCCGTCTCGCCGGCGGTGGTGGTGGGGGCGTGGGTGGACGTGGACCACGAGGCGAACCGCGAGGCGCTGGAGAAAATCCGGAAAGCGCGGCGGGAGTGGACGTGGGACGAATCGAGTGAACGTCAGTGCCGACGCCTTCCATCGTGGAATCCTTCCGACTTCATCTTTGTCGAGATGGTCTGGGAAACACTCCGGGCCGAACTCTCGCTGGCGGCGGCGTGTGAAATCGACGGCGTCCCGGCCCTGGTGGACGTATGGAGCGGAGTGGTGATGGCTGTCGCCATGAATGCCATGTGGTGCGAAGTGCGAACCCCGGCCGGTATGCAATCCCGCTGGTCGATCCACCAGAGCGGACAACTAGGACCGTGGGCCGACCTCTTGGACTGCGAACCCGACGCACACCAGTTCCGCCAAGTGGTCGCCGAGTTCGACCCGGCGAATCAGTCGGCGTCGGCGACACCAGACCACGACACGACCGAGGAGTGACACCCATGGCGCAGCGCGTGCTCGTAACGGGATCGGCCGGACGGCTCGGGCGGGCGGTGGTGGCGGAGTTGACCGCCCGCGGGCACACGGTGGTCGGGTTCGACCTGAAGCCGACGCCGGGGGTGCCGGAGACACAATGTTTCGTCGGCTCGCTGACGGACGCGGACGTGCTGGCGGAGGCGGCGGCGGGCGTTGATTGCCTGATCCACCTGGCGGCCACGCCGGACGACTCGCACTTCCCCCCGCAGCCGGTGAACAACTTCGAGAGCGAGCTGCTGCCGGGCAACCTGCTGGGCGGGTATCGGGTGATGGAGGCCGCCCGCGCTGCCGGCATCCCGAAGGTGGTGTTGGCCAGCACCGGGCAGGTGATCGACGGCCACCTGGACGACCGCAACACGCCCGTCACCGTGACGGCCGCGTACCGCCCCCGCTACCTGTACGCCTGCACCAAAGTGTTCCTGGAAATGCTGGGCCGGGTGTACGCCGAGCAGCACGGGCTGAAGGTGATCGCGGTGCGGCTGGGCTGGTGCCCGCGTGATGCCAAGCAGGTGGCGGAGATCGCCGCGGATGCCGAAGCGCAGGACGTGTACCTGAGTCCGGGCGACGCCGGGCGGTTCTTCGCGGCGGCGGTGGACACGCCGGCGGAGCAGTTGCCGAAGTGGGCGGCGGTGTACGTGACGAGCAAACCCCGCGGCCCGCTGCTGTACGACCTGGAACCGACGGCGAAACTGGTCGGCTGGCGTCCGGCCGACCAGTGGCCGACGGGTGCGACCGACGGCGAGCGGCCGGCGGGGTTATGATTTGCCCCCGGCCCCCTCTCCATCATGGAGAGG
>JANNVG010000851.1:0-2781 GCA_031414395.1 Fimbriiglobus sp. | reverse complement strand
GGTGAATCAGGCACCGGCGGACTCACGTCGCGCCGCCCGCCGTTTGATATACTCCCCGCGGCGGCGGCTACTTCTTCTCCTCCATCGCCATGGCGGCGGTGGTGTCGGCGTCGGACCGCTTCGGCTTCCACTCCAGGCCGAGCGACACCGCCCGCCACTGCTTGGCCAGCACCTCGAACGGCGTGCCCTTGTGCTGCGTGGCCAGCGCGCCCAACTGCTCCAGCGCCTGCTTGCCGCCGGGGGCCGCCTTCTTGTCCGTCATCTTCACCTTCTGCACCAGCCGCAGGCCGCTGGCGTTGGGCGCCTCCGGCAGGTTGTCGGTCTGGATCTGTCCGAGCGCCAGGTTGGCCTCGTTCATGAACGCCAGCCGCAGCTTCGCCTGGGCCAGGGCGAAGCGGAACGTCGCCTGCCAGAACTTGTTCGCGTCCGCCTCGCCCGCCTTCTGCAGGCCGAGCTTGTCGTCGGTCAGCGTCTCCACCAGTTCGAGCAACTCCAGGGCGGCGTCGGCGAGCGGCGCCTGCTCCTTGCCGATCTCCTTCTTCAGGGCCTCGTCCACTTTACCGTTCACCCCGTCCTTCAGCACGCTGTCCTTCTCCGGGTCGGCGAACTTCATCCACTTGGTGCGGATCTCGTCCAGCGCCTTCACCGCCGCCACCCGGTGCGCGTTGCCCTTCAGTTCCTTCCACTGGTCGGCCTTGAAGTCGGCGATGCGGGCGGGCAGGTCTTTGCCCATCGCCTCGATCTCGCCCACCGGCACGTCCGGGGCGTAGTCCTTCAGGGCGTCGGCCGGGAAGAACACCGACCCCTCCACCTGCTCCTGGTCGGCGGCCGTGCCCAGCAGCGACGGCGTGCCGAGCAGGGTGAACACCTCCCGCACGTCCTTCGCGCTGGCCCCTTCCGGCGGGAGCACGATGGCCAGGCGGGCGGGGGCGGGTTCACTCGCGTCGGCCACCATTGCCTCGCCCGCCGACCCGCTCACCTTCGGGGTACACGGGCGGCCCGTGCCCAGCACGTTCTTCAGGCGGTCGCCGATGGCCTTCGCCATTTCGTCCACCGGGAACGGGCCGGACGGGTCGGCGTTGCCCACCTTCTTCTTGGCCACCGCCCGCAGCGCGCCCAGGAACGCGCTGCCCTGCGGGGTGTCGGCGTCTTCGGCCGCGCGGAACTCGGAGGCCGTTTGCCCCTGCGAGCAACTGGTGATGACCTGCACCCCCGCCGGCGGGCTGTGCAGCAGCTTCTCCAGTTCCTCGCTCATCGGTTCGGAGCCGGGCCGCACGGCGTTGTCGTCGGTGCTCAGGCGGCACACGTCGAACAGCACCACCTTCTGTTGCGCCTTGCACGCCTCCAGCTTCTGCCACACGTCGTCGAGCGGGATGAGCGTGTCCAGTTCGTTCGGGTCGCCCTCGGCCGGGATCAGGTACGCCTTGCCGTCTTTGGCGATGGCGTGCCCGCCGTAGTAGAAGACCACGCGGTCTTGCCCGCGGGACGACTCGGCGAACTTGGTGATGCTGTCCAGGACGATGGCCTTGAGCATCGGCCGCGGGAACGCGCTCTGGAACAGCTTCCCCTCGGCGTCGGTGACGACGTACAGTTGGTTGTTGTCCTTGGCGTCCGGGATCTGGTAGCGGAAGGCGATGCCCTTGACGGCCTCGTTGAACTCGCTCGCCCCGTTCTTGTTCTTCCCGCCCACGAGCGGGTTGCAGTACAGGTACTTGGTGACGCTCACGGCCAGCATCCGCCGCGGGGCGCCGCCCTTCGCCGCGGGCGTGGTGCCGGTCCCCTTGCCCTTGTCGTCGGTCGCCGTCGAGTTGGTGGCGGACGTGTCGGTCGGCTTCGCCGGTTGACCGCCGAGCGCTTGCAGGATTTTGTCCTTGAATACGAACAGGCCGATACCGCCGCCGACGACGACCAGTAGCAACACGCCGATGACCCCGAGCAGCGGCAGCACGCTCCCGCCGCCACCCCGCCGACCCCCGCGACGGGCGGCCGGTGCTTCTTCCTCCATTCCGCTGAACGCGCTCTTCGACGTGCGGGCGGCGGCTTGCGGGGCCGCGGGCGGGGTGAACGGGGCGGGGGCCGCTTGCGGCGGCGGATAACCGTAACCGGGTGGCGGGGCGGGGTAGCCGGCGGGCGGGTAGCCGGGCGGCGGCCCGTAGCCGGGAGGGGCGGGATACCCAGGCGGGTAGCCGTAGCCGGGCGGGGGGCCGTAGCCCGGCGCGGGCGGGTACGGATACCCAGGAGCCGGCGGGTAGCCGTAGCCGGGCGGGGCCGACACCCAGGTGCCGGTGTTCGGGTCGAACACGGGGGGCGGGGCGGCGCCGGGCGGCATGGGGTACGGCGGGGCACCCGCGTAGGGGTTGTGCGGCATGGCGGCCGGCTGCGCGAACGGGGCCGGCGCGGGGATGGCGGGCGCCGGGACGGTGTCGGCCGAGGGCGCGGCCGGCCAGCCGACCGCGGCCGGCGGGGTGACGACCGGCGGGGTCATCTTCCCGGACGGCGGGGCGGCGGGCACCGGGCTGGTCGCCCGCACCACCGACCCGCACTTCTTGCACTTCACCGCCTTGTCGGCCCATTGCGCGGGGATGCGGAGTTGCTCCAGGCACCCAGGGCATGTGGCCACGACCGACCGCTCCCGCTCCATTGCTCATCCCCGTGGGCGTGAAGACTCGACCTGACTATTAGAACCCAGTTTAGTGCAGAAAGTTCCCACCGCGGGTAACAGTTCGGAGACCTCACCCCCCGGCCCCCTCTCCATGTCATGGAGAGGGGGTGTTCAAGGGG
>JANNVG010000850.1:0-48257 GCA_031414395.1 Fimbriiglobus sp. | reverse complement strand
CAGGTCACGACCGGGTTTTTGGGGATCGCCGGAGCGGTGTTGACGGCGGGGGGTGCCGTGGCGACGGTCGTCCCGAAGTATCAGACGATGATGACGACGTTGGCGGACATGGGGTCCGGGGGGGTCGCGGCGGGGAAAGGGATCTCGTTCGCGACGAACGCCCTGATGGTCGCCGGACCGGGTTTGGTCGCGGGGGCGCTCTTGTGGGGCTCGATTCAGGAGGCGTCGGAGGAGGCGTACAAGACGTTCACGAAGGGATGGAAGGCGCCGGCGTCGTACGCGGAGCAGGCCGACCAGTTCAACAAGTTGAACGTCGAGATGGAAAACCTGAAGAAGATAGGGGCGGAGGGCGACGGTGTCGGCGGGTTCTTCAAGGAGTTCGGCCAGAACCTGCCCGGGTTTTCACACGAGATCGCGAATGCTCAGGGCTCCGCTACGAAGTTGGCGAAGGTCCTGGACGATATGAAGACGCCCACGAACAACTGGCGGGAAGCGAACGTTCTGCTGCAACACTCGTTGGGTCTCAGCCAAACCGAAGTCGACGACCTCGCGTCGAAACTGGGGGTCGATCTGACCGGGGCGTTGACCGATACCGTCCCGGCCTTCACGGTGGCGTTCCACACCATGGGGTTCGGCACCCCCGCGTCGCAGGAGTTGGGCCTGTCTCTTGACGGGTTGGGCGACAAGACCATGTCCGTGAAAGACAAGTTCGGGGCGTTCAAAGACCTCCTCGACGAGTTGTTCTCCCAAAAGTTTGATGCGGGTAATGCGGCCGACGCGTACCAGGGAAAACTGAACCATCTCGGCGAAGTGCTGACCGCGGCGAAGGGCGACCTCACCGGCGGGTCCGACGAATCAATCGCGCTGCGCGCTCATCTGCAGGGGATGGCGAAGGACGTGCAGACGGAACTCGCCGCGTTCGTGAAAAAGGGTGCCACCCCGGAGGCGATCAAAGCGAAAAAGGAGGAGTTGTCCCGATCGTTCATGGATATCTCGAAGCAGTACTACATCACGGAGGAACAGGCCCGCGGGTACATCTCGATACTTGATGAGATTCCCGACACGGCGTTCACTCAGGTGGCGGTCACTGGTGCTGCTCAGGCGTCAACGGAGATCGCTGATATTCAACGGCAGTTGGATTTGGTGAGACAGGGGGCGGTCATCCCGGTCAGTGTTCAGGTAGCGACGGCGCAAGCGGCCGGGGCTCAAACCCGGAACTCGATGGTCGACGTTGGTGCGCACGCCGACCTGAGTAAGCCGTGGCATAACTGGGCGCAGGATATCGTCGACTCATTCGGCGGTGTCTTGCCGAACGCTGATGGGAACATCATCACTTACGGCAACGGCGGAGAGCATCACGTCGCTCAGATCGCCCGGGCCGGTGACATGCGGGTGTGGGCCGAACCGGAAACGGGCGGCGAGTCATACATCCCGCACGCCCCATCGAAACGGGCCCGGTCCACGAGAATCCTCGCCGCGACCGCGCACCGGTTCGGATACCAGCTCGCTGACGGGTCGGGGGGCGGCCCGCAGATCAACGACCATTCGAAGAAGGTCACGCAACATCAGACGTTCAACATCGGGTCGACGGATGATCGGACCGTGTCCGACATCATCTACGCGCAACGCAAAGCCGCGATGGGAGCGACACACCTATGACCGTCACCCGCGCCTTCTTCACCCTCGACGGCGTCCCCTCCGAAACACCGGCATGGAAAATGATCAACATTCTCGACTTGGACAAACCCGCCGAGAAACGCGGCGACGAACCCACCATCATCCCCGGCGCCCACGGGGCGCTCCCCAACCGCATGTGGCGGGCGGCCACCGACCGAATCATCGACGGACAGGTATACGGGGCCGCGGACCGCAACGGCAACCGCAACACCGACCTGTTCTCCGGGCTCCGCACCAACCTCGACTACCTCACCACGAACTGGGCAGACCTGCCCGGCACCACCAACGAAACCCGCACCTGTGTCCTGCACCTCCCCGACGGGACCACCAAAACCGGGGTGGTTCAAGTCGTGGACTTCGACTGGGACTGGGAACAGCAACCCGTCATGGTCAACGTCACGATGCGCCTGAGAGTCCTCGCCGGGGAACTCACATGACCGTCAACCAGGTGTACCCCTCAATCCTCGACACCCTCCTCGAAGGGGCCGTGAACCTGACCACGGTCGGTTTGCGCATCATCCTGATAGACGACACCTACGTGTACGACCCGACCGACGTAACCATGGTCGACATTCCCGCCGGGGTTCGCATCTCCGCGATCACAACCCTCGCCGGGACGATCACCGCGACCGGTGGGGTCCTCTCCACCGACACCGAGACCACCACCATCCCAACCGTCCCCGTGAACGCCGACGATGTCGGCGCGGTGATCCTGTGCACCACCGGCGCCGCGGACATCAACCGGTTGCTCATCGCCGCCTATTTTAAACAGTCCGACACCACCCCCATCGTTGTCGTTACCGACGACACCGACGTCACCGTCACGTTTCCCGACGGCAGATTGCTGAGGATCTGATCATGGCCATCGCCGTCGTAGCCCAAGCCGTCCTCACCGCCACGGGCGCCGAAGACACGATCTACACCGACGCCGCCCCGGGCGGGGAAAAGGCGTACACCGGCCTGATCGACCTGGCCGACATGGCCGCCACCGACGAGGTCACGATCCGGGTTCGCGTCGACGTCGGCACGACCGTCCCGATCATCCGGTCGACGCATCTGATCGGCGTGCAAACCGAGGGTTTCGAGATCGAACCCGTATTCGCCGGGGACACGATCACAATCTCGATTGAGCAGACCGTGAACACCGGCACCGATTTCCCGTATCAGATCGCCCGGCTGACCTGACCGTGACCGTCAACCAGCTCCTCTGGTACCTCGCGGCGGACACCCCCGCCGTCCCCCATAACATCACGCTCGCCCCCGCGAACTCCGGGGCCGTCGCGTACGGCCCCGATGTCGCCCTCGCGTCCGACCCCGCACCCTCACCGTTCTCGGCGCTTGTGTTCCGCCACCCCGACTACCGCACCCCCGTCGGCACCCTCACCGGCCGCAAGCAATGGTCGTGGCAAGACCAAATCGACCAGGTCGGCACGGCGACCATGCTCATCCCCCTCGACCATGCTGACATCGGACTCGTTGAACCCGATGACCTGATCCGCCACTACCTCAACGGACGGGCCGCGTTCGCGTCGATCGCGTCGGACTTCATGCGCGTCACCGAATCCCAAACCGGCGGGCCTGGCCAAACCGAAGAAATCGGCGGGCCCGGCCACCTCGGCCTGCTCGCCGAAGCGGTCGTGCTCCCCGCCCGCGGATTCGATTCTTCACCCACCGAAGAAACCCGCCCGTTCAACTGGGCGTCCGTCGATTTCGAAGACGCCGGCTGGCGGTGGGCGACGCTGCTCGGCGAACAGCAAACCCCGTCGAACTACTGGACGGACCTACCCACCGAAACGTGGCCTGACCCGCACGCCCAATGGATCTGGGCGCACACCGGCACCCAAGAATACGCCGCCGAGGGCTGGTGCTATTTCCGGGCCACAACCGACGCGATCGACGCGACGTGGGCGATGGTGTATCTCACCGCCGACGACCGCGCCAACCTGTACATCGACGGGCAGCTCATCGTGTCCACCGACAACGGCAACGCGACCCCCACCGATATTCGCACCGCGATGGTGTACCTCACCGCCGGCGGGCACACCATCGGCGTCGCGGGTTACAACGCCGCCCCCGACCCGGCGTTGACCCCGGGTACCCACAACCCCGGCGGGGTGCTGTACACCATCCTGCCCGCCGCCGCCGACGGCACCATCACGAGCGACACGCCGATCATCAATTCGAACGCCGCGAACAAGGTGTCCGAATACCCGCCCGGGCCGCCCGGCATGACCATCGGCGAAGTCCTCACCCACGTCCTCGACGAAGCCCAGGCGTACGGGCTGCTCGACGGGTGGGAATGGTCATTCGACGAGCAGGTCGACAGCAACGGCACCCCGTGGGCGGTCACCGCGGACATCGCGACCGACGTCGGCCGGGATCTACGCACCTTCATTCTCGACGAGCTCTGCCAAACGTACTGTGATGTGCGCGCCCAGCCCGGCGGGCTGGTGCTCGATGCGTACAACTTCGGGACGATGGACAACACCCCCGGGGTGACGTACCGGTCGCCGACCGACGTCACTGATCCGACATCGGGAAACCTCACCGCGTTGACCCATCAGCGGCGGGCGGTCACCGCGACAATGCTGATGGTGAAGTGGCCCGGCGGGTGGCACATGGTCGATGCCACCCCACCCGGCGAACGGCCGAAGATGGCGCTCCTCGGGTTGGGTTACGTCCCGTCCGTCGCGGAACTGGAACGGATCGCGGCGCAACAGCTGGTCCGCTACGCGGACGTCCGCACCGCGATCGTGGTCGGTGTAGAACCGCGGTCCGATACCGAAACCCCCGGGCTGGGCGTGCGGGTAGGGGACACCGTGCAGGTCCCCGACATCGACGGTGATCTGGTCGACGCCCGGGTGCTGTCCGTGACGGTCGAACCGGGCGATCACGGGCATCTGCGCTACAGCGTCGAAATCGCCGATGTGATCGCTACGAGGTACGAGGCGGACGCTACCGCGCTGAAGAAAATGGTGGACGGCACGTTGCGGGGCGATTCGCGTCCAGCGTCGCCGGTGTCGGCGATAACGGCCACCCCGGCGAACTGTTGCCCCCCGCAACCCCCGGTAGAAGAAGAGGCGTGAACGGCCGGTTAGGACGCGGCGACGATGACCACTGTCGGGTTCATGCCGTAGAGAAGCGCTTCCACCAGCCGACACACCCCCCGATGGTCCCGGTCGCCGGTGGTTACGGTCACGACCAGTTCACCGGTGTCGACGGTTGCGACGACGTGGTGGGCGCGGATCGGTCCGAGTTCGGCGGCGAGTTCCGTTTCGATCATGGCCAGATCGGCGGTGCTGATCGTCGGGGTGGTCGGCGCGTAGAGTCTCATTGCATCCTTGCCGGTCGGTTGGTCATGGGCACGATCGTACCCATGGCCGCGCCCCGTTATCACGCCCGAATTTTCTGGTGGTTGACCGTCGGAGCTTTGGTGTGTTTGGTCGCGTTCGCGTTTGTTGCGGTGGTGACCGGATGAGCTACTGGCTGCTCGACCATCCGAACGTGTCCTACCCGCAGACCCGCCCGCGCACCGCGTGGGGGTGGGATAAGCCGACCGGTCTGGTGACCGTCCACACAGCGGAGGGCGCCCTCGATCGGATCGCCCCGGATACCGGAGCGGAGAACGTCGCCCATTACATCGCCACCCGAGGCGATCCGGGTGGCTATCACGTTCTCGTCGATACCGATTCGACGGTCGATATGGCCCCGGATGGGCTGATGACGTGGCATACCGCCGCGTACAACCTGAACGGGCCGGGGTGGGGTATCAGCGCGGCGTGCCGGTCGGCGGAGTGGGACCCCGACGCCGAATGGACCAAGGCCATCATCGGCCGTATGGGCGCGGCGATCTGCGCTTTCTGGGTTCGGCAAGGTCTCGACCCCATCAAGTCGGCACGGTGGTTGACGCATGATCAGGTGCGCGATTCGGGTGGGCGGATTGTTGGTCTGGTCCATCACGGGACCGTGCAGCCGGGGGACCGGTCGGATGCGTGGGCGTTGCACCCCCGCCGCCGCGACCTGGACCGAATGCTTATCGACGCCATCATCGCCGCCGCGGGCGGCGCACCCCTACCGGAGGATTTTGACATGGACGAAAAAACCCTGCGAGCCGTCATCCATGACGAGCTCGTGAAGAACGACAACAACGCGTACAACGACAACACGGTCGCAAACTTGCAGTTGCACGGCGATGCGCTTGGTATCGCGGCGATCCTCGCGTCTCCGGCGGGGGCGACGGTGGGGGATGCGGCGGCGATCTCGGCGGCGATTAGAGCGTTGCCGGCGCAGGTCGTCGCGGCGATCAAGGCGGCGCTGTGACCGACGTGTCGACGGTGCGAATGGTGGTCGCCGCGCTGGCCGTCGTGACCTTGGCGGGGTTGGCGGGGATTGTGTGGCTGGCCGGGACGGGGACGGACGCGGCGCTTATCGCGTTGGTGTCGTCTCCGACCACAACGGCGTTGGGTGCGTTGGCCGCGGTGCTCGTGTCCACGAAGTCGGGTCCGGCGTCGTGAGCGGGTCGGTTGATCGGATCAACGCGGCGATCCAAGGGGGCCACGCCGAGCACGCGCCGGATGGCGACTGGTTCGTGTCGGACTGGGTGGTCATGGCCCGCTGGTCGTCTGTGACGGATGATCGCACGTGGGTGTCCCGGATCGTCGGGCCGACCACGAACGGGCTGATGACGAAGGGTTTGATGCATGAGGGCCTGTTCGGGCAGTGGGAGGGCGACTGATGGCTGAGACTTGGCCAGCTCGGCGGGTGGAGTTCTTCGGCGACCTCGAACACGCCGGCGACTACGCGCTTGGCAGCATCGACGATCACGGTGAGTCCAAGCGGGCCATGTGGTTCCTGCTACCGATCCATGAGGGCGAAACGAAGTACGACCGGCCCAGTCGCGGGTCGGGTATTCATGGTGTGTATGAGCCGCCGTGGACGTTCCGCGAGTGCGACGACGGCAGCATCGAGATCCGGGCGTCGATCGCGTGCGGTCACCACGACATCGACCCGGACACGGGCGAGCAGCTCGGCGAGTACTGGCACGGCTATTTGGACGAGGGCAACACCTGGAGGTCATGTTGATGTTCGCCGAGACCATCACGCTCGACTCGGGGCTGCTCGTCGCCGCGTTCGTGCTCGTCGTGTCAGCCGGCATCGCCATCATGTCGTGGACGCTAACGACCGTCGTCCGCCTCGCTAACCTCGTAGCGAGACTCGAAGAGCGCGTGAACGGGCTCGGCCAGGATCTCGATCATCTCCGAGCCGGTCACCCGGAGGTCCGACCGTGAGATACCGGGACCTGGCCCTGATCGCCCTGTACCTGTGCGTGCTCGGTGTCGCGTGCGCCGCCGGGTTCGCCGCCGCTCGTATCCGCGAGCTTTATCGGAGGTTCGGCTAATGGCCGCTATCTCGACCTATCCGACGACCTCTGCCGCTGATCCGATCGTGCGGGGTGACCCGTTGACGATCAGTGTCCCTATCACTGTAGCGGGGGTTGCTCAGGACATAACGACGTGGACGTGGCGGGCGCAGGTCCGCCGCAAGTTCGCCGACGGCGAACTGCTCTTCGCTTTCGCTACGTCGGTTGAATCGGGCGGAGATGGCAACGTGTTGTTGTTGGACGCGACCGCGTCACAGACCGCGTTGTTGCGGTCGGGTGACGTGTTCGATTTGGAGCAACTGACCCCGGTGGTGCGCACCTGGTGGATTGTGACCGCGATGCGGGTAGCGAAGGACGTGTCGCATGCCTGAGTCGGTCACTCTTGATCTGACCCCAGCGGAGGCGGTCGCGTTGAACGTGGCGGTTGAGTCGGTCACGTTGGATGTTGTGGGGATTGTTGGTCCGGCGGGCACGGCGGGAGCGGCGGGCACTGACGGAGTCGATGGTGTTGATGGTGCGGACGGAATCGATGGGGTTGACGGTGTCGACGGGATCATGGCGTCGATCGTCGCGGCTGATGCGACGGTCACGGTCAACTCGGCGGACCCGGCAAACCCGACCGTTAGAGTCTCGACGGCGTATACGGCGGCGCGTGACGCCGCGGACGCCGCTAACGCGACGGCGATCTCCGATCATCTCGCGGACACCGTTGACGCTCATGATGCGTCGGCGATCTCGACTGTCCCTGCCGGCAACTTGGCGTCGACGAACGTTCAGACTTCTCTCGCGGAGTTGGACGCGGAGAAGGGGCGGGTTGACACGGTCACGAATGGTGACGGGACGATCACGGTCTCTGGCACATCGTCGGCTCCGGTTGTCTCTGTTGCTGCCGCCTATACGGCTGCGTTCGCCTCGTCGTTTGCGACGATCCAAACCGAGATCTCCGACGAGCAGGCTGCTCGCATTGCTGGCGATGCAGCTTCGGTGTCTGCCGCTATCGCCGCGTCACAACCCCTGGACTCTGACCTGACCGCTATCGCTGCCCTGTCTACGACATCGTATGGTCGGGCGTTCCTCGTGCTCGCTGACGCGGCGGCTGCCCGCACCGCCCTCGGGCTGGGTACGGCGGCCCTGTCGGCGTCGACAGACTTCCAGCAGGTCGACGCCGATCTGACAGCCATCGCAGCACTATCAACTACATCGTTCGGCCGGTCGTTGTTGACGGCCGCTGACGCCGCGGCGTTGCGTGTGTTGGCGGGTGCTGTGATCGGCACGAACGTCCAAGCGTGGGACGCCGACCTCGACGCCATCGCCGGATTGACCTCCGCAGCCGACAATCTCCCATATTTCACCGGGTCTGGAACAGCCGCCGTCACAACGCTGACGACGTTCATGCGGACGCTGCTCGACGCCGCCGACGCCGCGACAGCGAGGGCAACTCTCGGCCTCGGGACACTAGCGACACTGTCATCGCTAGCCGCGTCCGCGATCTCCTATGCCGGCGGTGTCGGACTGTCTTCCACGGACGTTGAAGCGGCCCTCGACGTGTTGGCGGGCCGTACCGGGCACGGTACCGCCGTCGCCGACTTCGGTGCGGTCACCTACGTCGAAACCGTCACCGTCACCGTTTCAGACGCCGCGGTTGCCGCAGATTCGATTATCACCGCGATGGTCGCCGCCCCGGCGGACGGCCGGGACGCCGATGAAATGGAAGCGGAACAGTTCACCGTCGCTATCGGCACCATTGTCGTAGCAACGTCGTTTGATTTGATCGTCACCAACCTGTCCGGTGGCGCCCATGGCACGTACACGATCAACTATTTGAGGAGCGCGACAGCATGACCATCATCAAATCCGGGGCTGGTTCGGACCAGCTCACCGTTGACACCGGCAAAGCCGCCTACAGCCGTCTGCGCGACTCCAATGCCGCTGACGCTCTCAAGGTCGACAAGGCGGCGATCGTCCCCGCCACTATCCAGGGTCTCCCCATCCTGGGGGCCGATTACAAGATCGGTCGCGCTGTCCGGGCCATGTCGGACGGGTCGCTCGCCGACGGCAGCCCAACACTGTTGTGGTCCGATACCGTCGAAGGCGCCGCGGTGAACACCAACCTTCAGGTACAGACCACGACCACGATGACGATCACCCAGGCGACCGGGGTCACGACCTACAACGCCGGTTCGTCGGTCGCGACGACGGTCGGCGCCGCCCAAATGTCCCAACGATCGTTTGTCCTGCCATCGCGCGGACGGGTGTTGTGGCGGTCCCGGCAACGGCACACCGCCCACTTCAACAACAACCTCATCGAACTGGGCCTTCTCAACATCGCCGCCCCGTCCGCGACCACGACTCTGCAAGTTCAGTTGGCGTCGGGGGCGGTTTGGCAGAAAGACGGCACCGGCCAGTACATCCCGTCGCTGTTCATCAACGGGGCTCTCACCGTCGGCACCGCGATCAGTAACGCGACGTTCGTTGCCGCGGTCGCCGCGACCGACTACGCGATCTTCGAGGTTGAGCTTGACGAGATGGGCGCCTCGTTCCGGATCGTGACCACCGCCGGGGTGCTGGTGTCGGAGCAGCGAATTGATTTCCCGGTCGGGACCGGCGACTGGACCTGCACCCATTTCAACGCGTACACCCGCACCTACAACTCGGCGGGTGCCGGCACCGCGGTGCAGATCCTCGCCGCCGAATCCGCCGTCTACCAGCTCGACACCAATGCCGGTAAGCCGTGGTCGCACATCCAGGCCGCCACCGAAATGTCTGCGCTCCGCAGCCCCACCGCGTTCACGACACTGACCGCGTTCGCGAACAACGCCGCCCCCACCGCCCGCACCCCCACCAACACCACCGCCGCCGGCGAAGTCGGACTCGGCGGTATCTGCTCCTGGTCCAACGGCGCCAACTCGTTTGGTGCGTCCGACACGCTCGACCTCATCATCTTCGACTACCAGATCCCGGTCCCGTACAACTTCATGCTCACCGGCATCCATCTCCAATCGGTGAACATGGGCGCCGCGAACGGCGCCGCGATCTACACCATCGAATGGGGTTTGTCCCTCGGACTGTCAGCCCTGTCGCTCGCGACCGCAGGCACCTACCCCGGCGCCCGGCTCGCTCTCGGTTTCGAAACGATCGCCAACGCGGCCGCTATCGGTGCCGCGCCGACCACCCCACCTATTGATTTGCGGCCCGGCACCCCCTGGTTTGTTCCCGCCGGGCGGTATGTGCACGTCTTCGCCCGCGTTATCGGAGCGTCCGCGGCGACCGGCTCGCAGGTGATCCGTACGGCGTGCACCATCGACGGCTACTTCGAATGAGGCTGACAACATGACCACCGCCACCCAAATCGCATTGCAGGACTACGCCGAACCGCGCAAACAGCGCACCCTGACCGCTCAGGTCAACAACTACACCCTCGTCCTGCTCGACGCCGGTAAGACCGTGACAATGACCAAGGGCACAGCGGTCACCCTGACCGTGCCGACGAACGCCTCCGTCGCGTTTCCGGTGGGCACCCAGATCAAGGTGGAGAACCTCGGCGCCGGACTCCTCACCATCGCCGGAGCGGCCCCCCCGACAATCAACGGGAAGCTCACCGTCCGCCAATACGACAGCATCGTCCTGGAGAAAACGGCAACGAACACCTGGCTGGTGATCCGCCAGGGCCTGTCCCCGGAGGGCGACACGATGACCGGGGATCTGGCCGTGACCGGCGTCGCGATCTCCGACACCGACGGTACCGGGGTGTTCACCGGGGCCGCCCAATCAACGGACCCCGCCGCGGTCGCCGGATTCGGACAGTACACCTGGCGGAAACTCGCGAAGGCGGTCCGCCCGTGGTTCCGCCCCGATTACGGTCGCTATCACCCGCTGGGGCGCGCTGACTGGTCGCGGCAAATGCAGGTGATCACCCCGCAATCGGCGGCCGCGTTGCGCCAGGCGGGAGTCGGTGGTTCCGGGACCATCACCGGCACCCCGACCCACGCCGCGACCGCGGACGGGTATATGACCACGTTCCCATCGTCGGGCGGGGCCGGGGCCGGGTCCGGGTACGTCGGCACATCCGTGTTCCTGCGCGGGGCGTCATCCACCCAACTGCACGGCGGGTTCGAGTATCACTCCCGCCACTACTTCCCCGACGCGTCGTACAACAACACGGGGGCGTCGACCGGGTCCCGCATCCACATCGGTCTCGGGTCGGCGGTGTTCGCGACATGGATGGGTACCGACTACGGGACCACCGCAGCCCAAAACGCCATGTTCGCGAGGGAACACGTCAACGGGGCGGCGACGGACACCAACTGGCAATTCGTCACCAGCTCCGGCGGCGGCCGTACTGTCGGTGATACCGGGATGCCGTTCACCGCGCAACACGTCTACGACTTCCACATCGAATGCAAACCGAACGACTCGACGGTGTACTGGCGGATCGATGATCTGACCGCGGCGACCACCGCGTCCGGGTCCGCGACCGGCACCCTGCCCGACACCGCCACCGCGATGGCGACCTGTTGCGGGGTGTGGTCAATCGACGCCGTAGTGCGGTCCATGAATATGGCGTGGATGTCCACCGAAACCCTGTAGGAGACCCGATGCCCACCACTACGTTTGTTGGCCCGCCGACCGTCGACCCCGAAACAGGCGCCACGGTCCCCGGCATCATTGTTCGCACCGTCGACGATAAGGGAGACGGCACCGCGACAGAAACCATGTATGTCGACGGTAACCCGGGAACGGCGACCCCGATACAGGTCCCGGTACCCGTACCGGATGAGGGCCCGTTACCCGACCCGCCCACCGACATCGAACGGTTGGCGGCAGCGGTTGTGAAGAAGGTCGACGGGTTCACCGCCGAGGACGCCGCTCAGGCGCTCGGTGTGGATCCGGAACGCATCGAGGCCGCCGCTACCGTGTAGATCGTTACGAGGCATGTGACGAAGAGCCCCGCTTCGGTGGGGCTCTTCGTCGCGTGCAGGCTCACCCGAGTGTGAACCCGACGGTCCAACCCGACTGCTCCATCTCCGCTCGAGTGTGACTGATCTCGCCACGATGCCCGACGGACACCTGATAGAAATCTGAGTCGGGCACGTTCTCGACCGTGAGCGGAAACTCACATACGACACCCGCGTACTTCTCGCTTGTCGGGTGCACCCCGTCGCCGAGCGCACCCTGAGCGATGATCTTCCCGGCCGCGTCCTTAACAACCACCTGGGCGCCGGGCTTCATGTCGCTGAAACCACCGGTCCCATAACAAGAAACGGTGCCGCCACCCAGGTCTGAATCCGTTAGGCGCATCGTTCCCGTGATCGTGTGAACCGGCGGTACCGTTGTCGTCGCAACGAACGGAACTGTGATGTCGGAGTTTCGGGTGAGAGCGACCCCGATAACCCCGCCCAGAAGGAAGGTCAGGACCGCAAGAGCGATCGAGGTCCCCGAGTCCCGGTAGCCTCCGACACTCAGCAGGTCAGCTGACGAGTTCCTTAAGGGGCCGGTACTGTCGAGGGGATGCCGATTCGGCGTAGGACGAAGCCTGTCGGACCCAACGGGGATTCGTTTGATTGGTTACAACGGCCTTGAAATTATCGTTGCTTCGTTTGCCGATCGACTCAATTAGTGACTTCACCAGAAGGAGACCGAATACGATGAGGCTTGGCCAGGAGCCCCAAAGCGCCTGGCGGCTAAGGACGTACTCGAGTGACCGCTCGAATTTCCGGTAGACGATGAGGTGATCGGCGGATAGTCCGCTTTCGGGGCGGCGTTTGATGTCCCAACCCAATTCTTTGCGCACCGCGTTCGATACTGTGCGTTGTGTCCACTCGCACGCGACGATTGTGCCCATCGTCAAGTCGGGGGTCAAACGGATAGCCGATTCGGCTTTGGAAACGAGGCCCCAGGTAATCTCATTTGATGGCAGGTCGCCGTGGAAGATGGCGTCAACTACCCCGTCACGAATTTCCCACAACTTATGCCGAGAGATGCTCCGGAGGCACCACCGCGGGATAAGAACAAACGCGACAGCGACAGCTGAGAGTGAGCCTAGGAGGAGAAGCGAGACAAATTCCATGTCTGTAATTCCTGTTCACCTTGGGTGGGTAGTGTGCCAGAAACGACTTCAGTGTCCACCATCATTGCCTAGTTTTCTGGTCACCTCCGTCAATCGAGCTTCAGTATCAAGGAGCTGCCGGTTGAGTTGGCGCATTTCCAAAGCCTTCTCTTTCAAATCCAGTTCTTGGAGATCGAGCTTGTGTCCACTGGACTTGACAAGTTCTTCAAGGTCCTGTTCGCGAGCTCTGAGCCGTAGGACAGTCTTTCGCTGGGTATAGATGGTTGCAGCGCCCCCGCTCATTGTGACCGTGGATATGAGGGTGACCGCGATTGTGACCGACGCGTTGAAGTTCGTGTTCTTGCCAGCAATGGCATCGACCATCAGATACATGATCCACAGCGGACCCATCGAAAACAGGATGGCCCCAAGGCGCCCGCTTACGGTTATCAGTCGTTGGACGTTGCCGTAGCTGTAGATGGCCGCCTGGGCCTCAATCGATCGGTCTTGACCATCGCTCGCCGCCATAGCTATGGGAGGGTAGCAGTGTGTAGCTCGATGGCAACGAACAGCGATGTACCTTCAACAAGGCGCCGCCCAGCACCAACTTCGCTTGTCACACCCCCGCGCATGATGGGTGTCATGGGGATCCCTGCGGCTGTTGCCCGTCAGTCCGAGGCGATGTTGTTTGGTCGACGGTTCATCTTTGGTGCGCAGCCAACACCGAACACCGACCGCCAGCCGGACTCGCACGATCACGAGGACCCGCTGACGATGCTCGGGGTCGAGGAGCTGGTTACTGCTCCTGTGCGAGTTCCGTCGGCTCGCTGACCGTTGGCATCGCCTGATCGAGCCGGGCCCCGAGACCGTCGGACGCGGCCCGGTCGAGTGCGGGCACGAACGCCGCGTACACGTTGAGGGTGGTCGACGGGTTGGCGTGGCCGAGGTGGTGGGCGACGGTGCGAACGTCGGCGCCGGCGGCGAGCATTTCGGTCGCAACATGGTGGCGGAGGTCGTGGAGGCGGACGTTCGGGAGGCCGACGGTGTCTCGGAGGGTGCGCCAGGCGTGGGAGGCGGAGGTGGGGTGCCAGCACCGGCCGTCGGGTCTAGCGAACACGAACCCGTTTTTGGGGAGTGATGGTTCGGCGAGGACCTGGCGGTACCAGTCGGCCCGGCGCGTCGCGAGGAGAGCGATGGTGCCCGGGTCGACGGACACCGTGTAGATCCGACCGGTCTTGGTCCCTTTCTCGACGAGCTCCCCGGTACCAATCGAGATCGCCCGGGCGAACGTGATGGTGCCGGCGTCGAGATCGAGATCGTCCCAACGCAAAGCGGCGATCTGGCCGCGGCGGGCGCCGGTCGTCGCTGAGACCCGGACCCAGAGGGCGAAGTCGGGGTCGGCTTCGGTGATGGCCCTCGCGACGTCGGTGGGGTTGGGAGGGCTGATGTTGTGGGGTTCGACGGTCGGTTTGTTGGCGATGGTGGCGGGGTTGGTGGTGATGAGGCCCCAGCGGACCGCTTGGTTGCACGCGGAGTGCAGGACGGTGTGTATGCGTCGGACGGTCCCGGCGGAGAGCGGGGTGCGGTTGCGGCCGCCGTGGGCTCGGAGGTCGGCGTACATGGCGTCGATGTCGACCGCGCGGAGTTTGCGGAGTCGCCGGTGGCCGATGCGGGGTGTGATCCATGTGTCGACGATTTGGCGGTGGCCGCGGACGGTGGAGGGGGCCCAGTCGGCGGTGCGTGATGCGATCCATCGTTGTAGGAGTTCGGCGACGGTTATGTCGTCCGCGATCGCCGTTCCTCGAGCTGCTACTTCAAGGAGGAGGGTGGCGAGTGCTTCGTCGGCGAGTTTGCGTCCGGCGCGGTTGTTGGGTGCGTGGACGGTGCGGGCGACGCGTTTTTTGCGGCCGGTGATCGGGTCGGTGCCGGCGTAGACCTGGATGCGCCACGCCCCTGAGCGGTACCTCACGTTGCCTGCCATTGGTCCAGTATGGCTCAAAGGGATGGAAAGCGGGTTGGTAACCTTTTTCGGGTGGTCGGTAAGTGGGCAGGAAATGGCCTGTGACCTGGTGTTTTATAGTGCCCCCGACAGGAATCGAACCTGCGTATCCTCTTTAGGAGGGCAGTCCTGGTCGCGGATAGCCTGGTATTGCGGGCGTTCGGTTCGGTGGATGGAAGCTATCCGGGCTATCTCAGGGGGAAGGGGTGGCAGAAGGATGGTTTTCTGAGGGGCAGGGAACGCGCTTCGCTCGTGTCAGCAATACGGATAGTTGATGTGCGATCGTGGGCATGTCGTGACCGGTGTGTACGACGAACTGGACTTGTTGGTGCTCGCTATAGCGGTGAGCGCTGCTCCGCACATGATGAGTAGCGCGAGGAGGGCGACGATGGTGACGGCGGTGTTGATGCTTTTCAGTCGTTTCAGTTCGTCTTGCCGGTCGGCGTGAACGGGCCGCCATCTTTCGTTGTTGTGGTACGCGTGGCATGCCGGGCAGACTTTGGCTTCGTCGGATATCAGAGTTTGGCACCAGGGGCAGTTGATCGATTCGGTCATCGGGTGCTCCTCATGGCTGAGCTGGCAATCTCGGTGGGGACGTCGAATTCTTCGGCGACGTCGTGCACGGTCACTGTGCCGACGGTGGCCCGCTGTTCGAGGAATCGGCGCAGTTCGGTGGCGGGGACGAGGCGGGCGACGACTTCGAGGTCGACGGCGTGTTCTTCTTTGGTGACGATCCAGTCGGGTGCGCCGGTTGGGAGTCCGCCGCGTTCGTCGTGGATGAGTTCGTGGGCGAGGGCGGCGTTGCGTTCGGATCGTGGCATGTCGGGGTCGATGATGATCGCGGCGTGGGTGCCGCGGCGGGCGTAGATGGCGCCGCCGCCGATTTGGGCGTGGCGCGAGTACGCGAAGGTGAGATGGTCTCGGTCGCGTAGGGCACGCCAGGGGTTCCATGTGGTGGGCATGGTGTGACGGTACGTGGGGGGTGTGACGTACAACATGGGTGTCATTTGTCGCGGTTGGACATGAGGCCGTCGAGGTAGGCCTCTAGGCGGGCGAGTTCGTCGGGTGTTGCTTCGGAGAGTTTTCGGTTGAGGGCGGCGAGCATCATCGGAGCGGGAGTATCCGGGTCCGGCTGGCTCTCCAGCTCGACGGTGGGGGGGTCTGCTCCTTCGGCGAGAAGGTCAAGTGCATCTGGTCTCCACCGAAGGCCCCGGCAGAGTGCAGCGACAGTCAGGCCGCGGGCGGGGAGAGCGACGCCACGTTCCGCCTTGCCGATGGTGGCCGAGCTGACGTCGGGGAAGTCGTCCTGGCGGATGTTGAGCGACTCTCGTCGTTCGCGGATCAGCTCGCCGACTTCCTGCATGTTCCGGGTTGCCATGTCTTTCAGAGTCGCACAGATACCTACCGATAGCCACCAGTCGAGGCCGATATTCCACGGTTGAAGTTCTAGTTTCACGCCTGTCGTTTCGCAGGTCACAGGTAGGTTTCGATAAAACCAGATCAAAAACTTGCTCTATCGGTAACTACTGGTTAAAGTGTGGTCATGTCCTCGACCCCCGAACCCGTAGCGGCGGTGGCGTGATGGTCCTCAACGGCCCCGCCCTCAAAGCCATTCGCGAACGAACCGGCCTCAACCAAACCGACCTCGCTGCTCAGACCGGCGTCTCACAAGCCCGGATCTCCGAACTCGAAGCCGGGCAGCTCAACGTGCGACCAGCGACCATCAAAGCCCTCGCCGAAGCCCTCCAGATCCCCACAACCGCCCTCCTTGGAGCGGCCCCGGTGTCGGCGTGATGGCTGTTGATCGGAAGCCAGTCGAACGCCTCGCGCTCTCACCCGACGAAGTCGCCCCCCTCCTCGGCGTCGACCCATCCACCGTCCGCACCATGTGCCGCAAAGGGATCCTCCCCACCCTCAACACCGGCACGAAACGCATCCTCATCCCCGTCGGCCCCCTCCACGAATGGGCCCAAGCAACCCGCCGCCCCATCGACAACCTCGCCGAAGACGAGCTGGCGTCATGAACGACCCGACCTTCCCCCCACCCACCCCCTGAAAACGATGAGGGTCGCCGGCCCCTACCACGGACACCGGCGACCCCAAACAGATACCTCGTAACCACCGAAAGGGTACACCCACCAATGAACACCGACCTGAACATGACCACCAGCGAACGGCTGTTAGCCGTCGCCGACCTGATCGAAGCGCACCCCGAACGGTGGGACCAACAAACATGGGCCGACACCTCCGACGACACCCCCGAATCACCTACCGGTCAGGTTGGACGCGGCCCGGAATGCGGTACCACGGCGTGTGTCGCGGGGTGGGCGGTCCGGTTGTCACCCTCCGAACTGATCGACGGGGAACTGGACTGGGAGGGTGCCGGGGCGGTCGCTCTCGGACTGTCCCCAGATCTAGCGAAAGCCATCTTCGCGGGTAGTTACGCCCCGGTGTCGATGCCCGCGACGTTGCGACTGTTGGCCGGGTTGGCCGAGCCGCGCACCTTGCTCGCCGCGATCCGAGCAGGCGCCAATCTCAGGGGCGCCGATCTCGGGGGCGCCGATCTCACGTGCGCCGATCTCGGGGGCGCCGATCTCACGTGCGCCAATCTCACGTGCGCCAATCTCAGGGACGCCGATCTCGGGGGCGCCAATCTGGGTCCGGTGGGCACCAGAGCGCGCCGCACGGTCACCATCCCCGCCGGGTGGACCATCACCGACACCGGAACCATCCAACGGACCCCAAAGGCGGAATCATGACCGACCTCGACGGGTACACCACCGTCCCCCTCATCGTCACAATCGACGTCGATGTCCCGGTCCCCACCGACACCGACTGGACCCCCGAAGAATACGAGGCCGCCGCGAAGACCATCATCGCCGACCTGGGCACCGCTAACCGCCCGCCGCTGTTCCGGGGCCGGGAAGGGTGCACCCTCGAAGACAACGGGTCCCGCCTCACCGTGTACCCGCTTGACGCGTACACCCCCGAAGAATGGGCCGGGTTCTCGTTGGGCCGCACCCAACCCGCCCGCCCCCGACCGGCCCGACTTGAACAGGTCCGCTCCCACCAGCTCCGGATGGGTGACCGGCTCCTCGATCGGACCACGGTCGACGGTCTCGGCACCGGATGGGAGGGGACGCTGATCCTGATCTCCGGCCATGACCATTACGTCTGGTACCCGCACGATTACGTCCACCATGTGATCTGCCCCCGACCGGCCGACACATCGGAAGCCGACCGGTGCGATCGTGCGCACGCCGAGATGGCGTCATGAGCGCGGGCGCGACCATGTACCGGGACGATGCGTCGATACTGCTGCGAAACGCACAGTCGGCGTTGCAGAACCTCCTCAACGAGCTCGCCCAGCCGACGTACACCGACAGCGAGTACCACGCGATCTCGGCGTTGATCGGGGTCGTCGACCACGCCCGGCGTGTCCTGATCGGCCAGGACGGCGGTTACCGAACCGAGAAGGCCCAGGTTCTGGTCGACGAAGCCGAACGGCTCCTCGCTGAGGTAAAGCGATGATCGCCCCGACCGGCCCGACGTCACGGGCCGCGGACCCTGAGACATCCCGCACGGCGGTCCCGTCCACCGGGCACCTGTCCCGGCTCCAGGATCTCGTGTTCGGGACGTTCGTTGACTGGCAAACGTTCTACGACGGGCGGGGTATGACCGACGACGAGTTGGTAGCACGGCTCCCGAAGCATCACGGGACAACCGTGAAGAAACGTCGGTCCGAACTGTCCGGCGCGGGTCTGATCGTGGATTCCGGTCACCGCCGCCCAACCTCGACGGGTCGCATGGCAATCGTCTGGCAGGTCCCGACATGACTTTGGCCGCCGAATGGGACGACCTCGACCGCGACCTATGCGGCGACGAACCCGAATACGACAACACGCCCGAACCACCCGCCGCCGCGGAAACCGCCGACAGGTACCTTCGCCGGCTACACCGCACCCGCCGCCAAATCGACGAGGTCCACGAAATCGCCGCGGCGGAACGGGCCCGGATCGACACATGGGAAACCGGGCGGCTGGAACAGCTCGCGAAAGCCACCGGATGGCTGGAGCAGATCCTCGTCGGGTATCACCGGGCCGTCCTCACCCGAAACCCGGAACAAAAGTCGATTGACCTGCCCTACGGCACCCTCCGATCTGTCCGTCAGCCACCCGAGTGGACGATCGACCCTGACGTGTTCCTCCCCTGGGCGTCCGTGAACCGCCCCGAGCTCGTCAACCCCGGGGCCCCGAAACCTGCTGTGGTCACCCCCGATCGGGCCGCCATCAAGAAGGCGTTGTCGATCCCCGGAAAGCCTGTTGTGGGGTCCACGGTTACCCCAGTTGACGCCGACGGAGAGGTCCCCCCCGGGGTCACGGTCCTGATTAGAGAACCCCGATTCACGATAGACACCGGAGCCGACAGATGACCGCCAACCCGTTCACCCGCGCCGCCAAACACCAACTGAAAGCCCGCATAGCGTTCGCCGGACCGACCGGCTCCGGCAAGACCTACACGGCACTCGAATGGGCCACCATCCTCGCCGACGGAGCGCCTATCGCCGTCGTCGACACCGAACACGGCTCAGCGTCCCTCTACGCAGACATGTTCGATTTCGACGTCCTCACCTGGGCGCCGCCGTACGACCCCGGTCGCCTCGCCGACACCATCACCGCCGCCGAGAAGGCCGGCTACGCCGTCTGCGTCCTTGACTCCATGTCCCACTTTTGGGAAGGCGAAGGCGGCACCCTTGATATCGCCGACGCTGCCGGGCAGCGATCCGGGGGGAACAGCTTTGCCGGTTGGAAAGTAGCGACCCCTCAACTTCGGCACCTCATCGACGTGATGCTCGGCTGCGACATGCACGTCATCGGGACGATGCGATCCAAAATGGAATACGTCCTTGAAGAGGACAGTCGCGGGAAGAAGGTCCCTAAGAAGGTTGGGATGGCCCCGGTGATGCGTCAGGGCGTCGAGTACGAGTTCACGATGTGCGGCGACATCGACCTGGAACACCGGCTGCTGTTCACGAAGTCGCGGTGCTCCGCGTTGGCGGATGTGATGGTCCAGCCGGGTCGCGCGGCTGACGCTGCGCAGACGTTCCGTGACTGGTTGCAGTCGGGTGTACCTGCCGCTCCGCGTGTTCAGACGGTCCCGGTCGCTGAGGCTAAGCGGGAGTTGTTAGCGGCGGTTGGTGGGGTGCGGCCGGCGGCGAAGGTGCTGTGGGGCCAGGCGTTCGGTGATGTGACCGAAGTGGCCCGTCTGGAGTTGGATGCCGTGATCGCGAACCTGCCCGCGGATGATGAGCGAGACGAAGATCAGGGTCGGGTCGAGACGTTCTCTGAGACCCGAACCCGTTTTGAGAACTCCCCGCATCCGGCGGGGAGTGTGTCGGAGCGCTTCGTTGGCGATCCGGGGCACGCGTCAACTGACGGGGATGGCATCGAGGCGACCGGCGGGAACATAGACCCCGCCGAAGCCGAAGACGTGTCATCCCCGGACGTTGACGGCACAGTCTCAGTGACGCCCGACGGGGGTACGACCCCGTTGACGGCTCCTGAGGGTGGGGGTGCGGCGAATCCGCCTCGCCGTACCCCTACCACCACCATGTCGGACCGGGAAGGGGACACGGCTCCCCCCGCCCCCCCCCGGTCTGGCCCACCCGGTGGTCGGCGCACCGCGTCGGGGAAACCGAAACCGACAGCGAAAGCCAAAGGGATGATGTTCGCCTTGTGGGCGAAGGCGTACCAGCCGCCGGAGTTCCCGCCGATGCCCCCCGCCGATCTGCGGTCCGCGTCGGAGGAGAACGAACGGTGCGCGCTACTCCAATTGTGCGCCGATTTGGGTACCCCCGGTTTGACATCCCGCTCCGATATCGACGCCGATCTGTGCGGGCTGATCATCGACCATTTGACCGAAACTGTTGGCACCGCCGAAACGGCGACGACATGAGCCGACTGATGAGCGTGTCACATACGACCGACCAGGTCCGCGACCGCACGAAGACGGTTACCCGCCGGCTCGGATGGTGGGAGGACAAGAACGGGCGGCGCATATTGGCCGACGGCGACCGGTTGACCCTGTGTGAACAGGTCATGGGTCTGCCCCTCGTGAACTGCCCAGAGTGTGACGGCGAAGGGCACCGCTACGACTCCGACTACGACTGCGATCCATGTAACGGAACGGGTGTGCGACGCGCCCCGAGCGTCCGCCTCTGCGATGTTGATGTGGTATCAGTGCGACGCGAACGACTGTGGGACATCACCGCCGAGGACATAGTGCGTGAAGGGCTGACCTACACGCCGGGAGGCCCGTTCGCCGAGGCGTGGTGGCCGGATGAAACGGGGATCTGCGGGCCGACCGTTCACGCGTGGGTGTCGTGGTGGTGCGAGACGTTCGGTGGTCGACCTGACCAGATGGTCACTCGGATCGAATGGCGGTACCTCTGATGCCGGGCTCCGTAGCAGAAACCGTGTACGGCCGTCAGGGTGGCGGCTGGTTGCCGAAAACGGCGACACCAACAACAATCAACGGTGACCCGTACGGGACACCCGAGCATTGCGCGACGTGCGGTCAGGACCGGACGTGTGTCGCGATCGCGGCCGATCCGAAACGGCCGCAGTCGGGACGGTGGCATGTGTGCGCCCGATGCCAGGAGCAGGGTCAGCGGTATCGGGTCGGTCTGATCTACACGCCGATCGTCCGAGAGCAGGTCGCATCATGAGCGGGTCGATCGACCGGCTCAACCGTTCGAAAGCCGCGCACCTCCAACACCTCGGCATCACCGAAGCCGTTTTCCAAGAGCAGGTTGTCGAACTCGCTCACATGCTCGGTTGGGAACATATGCACGTCCGCCGATCCATCGGCAAAGGCCGATCGTGGACGACCGCCACGAACGTTGCCGGTTGGCCCGATTTGGTTTTGTGGTCGGAGCGGCAGTGCCGCGTCATTGCCGCCGAGTTGAAGTCGCAGACCGGCAAGGCGACCGTCGAGCAGCTTGATGTTCTCACGTCGCTTGGCCGTGCGGGTGTCGAATCGTTTTTGTGGCGGCCTTCGGATCTGGATGACATCCAACGGATTCTGACGGGGGTCGACCGATGACTGTCGCCGTGTTCGTAGCCGGCATGGCCGTCGGCGCCGCGGTCGGACTGCTCGCTCTGGGGCTGTGTGTCATGGCCGCCGACGAACCACGACTGCCGGAAGGCATACGGGATCTGGCCGACATTGATCTGAGGGAGGAACGATGAGCGATGGAGCAGATCTGCCGTCGTGTGGTGAGTGTGGTCACCCCGCCGATTGGCACCGATTAGACGACAGCACGAATGTTTCGCCAGTTGACCCCGCCGCCGAGTTTCGGTGTATCGGTTACGACTGCACCATTGATGGTCCAATCGGGATATGCGGATACGGGTGCGCTGACTATCGGGAAGACGGCGCCGTTACTCAGATGCGGCGTGCGTTCACAAGGATCATATTGCAGAACTCCGATCCATGTGAGTGCGAGAACTATTCGGGACGCGAGAACGGGAGGTGTGAGCGATGCGGGGGGACTCTGTGATCGAAGCGGTCAAGGAAGCTATGTCTCGTGACTTGTCGCCGGAAAACTTCGTGGCGATCCTCGCTGAACTCGGGTTCGTCATCGTTATCCCCAGCGACGCCCTGGCTCACCTGATCGAAATGGGGTTGCTATGAGTGATCTCAACCCGGAACTACTCGCCCGACAATTCGCCCGACGTGCGGCTGAGTTTGAGGCTGACGATCTGGTCATCTCATACGGCGAGGTCGCTGACTTCGCTCAGGACTACGCCGACGAACAGGTCGCGGCCGAACGGGCACGGTGCCTCCGCATCGTTCAATCCAAGTATTTCGAGCAGGGCAACCAGGCCCCGATCACTGACTTGAGGCGCCGAATGCAGGCCGCTATCGAGAACGGAGAAACCGGATGAGTGACCCCGCCGAGCCAGGCGCTATGACGCCACTGTGTTCCCATCGGTGCATCCTTCACAACGGCCACGATGGGCTGCACCAATACGGGTACAACCTCCCGAGTGATGACACCCGCGTCGCCGAGTTGGAAGCCGAAAGGGACGCTGCTGTGAAAGCGACCAAAGGCGCCGCATCGGCCGCAAAACTCGCTCGCACAACAGCCGACGAATCCCACAAGATCGAAGCGGCTCACTTGTGGGCGGAAACCCAACGGTTAAGGAACCGCATTGCCGAACTGGTAGCCGAGATCACCCGACTGCGGGCCATCCCCGATCTGGTCCGCTCAGAGTACCGACAGGTGCCCGAATCATCGCTGAAAGACGGCCTGGATGTCGGTGTGCGGGCCGTCGAAATTCACATGACCGAAGGCGACAACCGATGAGCACCCCGCCCGCCCGTTTGTACGGCCAACCCGGAGACGAAACCCTCCGATCAGAACTTATGGATGTGTGGGAACTGTCCATCGAACCGCTACTCGACGACGACAACCTTGGTCCGTGGATCATCGAAGAATGGTCGGTTACCGACCCGGCCACCCAGATCCCCGACGCCGCGACAGTGGTCGAATGGATCGAAGAGCACACGTCCGATACCGGCGTGTTCACCGACGACCCGTGGCAGCACGGCCGACCATCCAACAACCCCGAAATCATCGAGGTTGCCCAGCGTCTCGTGGACCTGATCGCCGCCGAAGTGTCCTGGTTCCAGGCCGACACAAAAATGGCGGAACACATCCTCGAACTACCTGACAACAACCCCGACAACAAACCAACCCAAAGGAAGCTATGACCACCCCCACCACTATCAGCATTGACGGCACCGAATACATCCGGGCCGACTCCTTCATCCCCACCGACAGCCCGGTAAAGATCCTGGTCCTGAAAGACCGGTGGAACCTCGTCGGGCATCTCACCGACATGGACGACGACGGGGCCATCACCCTGACCGACGCGAAAGTCATCCGATACTGGGGCACCACTGCTGGACTCGGCCAGATCGCCAAAAACGGGCCGACCAACAAAACCATTCTCGACCCCTGCAACGGGACCGTGGTTGTCGAGGCCGCGGCGGTGCTGTTCACGATTGACTGTGACCCCGACAAATGGTGACCAGCAACGGCTACGGCTACGGCGACGGCAACGGCAACGGCGACGGCGACGGCTACGGCGACGGCAACGGCGACGGCGACGGCAACGGCAGCTACGGATACGGATACGGCGGCAGCTACGGATACGGCGACGGCGACGGCGACGGCGGATACGGCAACGGCAACGGCAACGGCAACGGCAACGGCAACAACCGATGACCGATCTGCCTCGGTGCGATAACTGTGATGTGTTACGCGAGCAACGCAACGCATGGCGCGATTACGCGGTCGCTCAACAACACCTTAGGGCCGTCCAAACCCGGATCATTGACGCGACGTTGCCCGAGTGTGTGGACGCACGAGGCCGAGTCAGCGACGCCCTGGCCCACCTGATCGAAATGGGGTTGCTATGAGTGACGTTGTGTGGGAATTGCGGTCGTTGGCCGTCGATCTCGCTGCGGTGGATCTGACCGGGTACGCCGCCCGGATCAACGGTATTGCCGACCAGTTGTCCGGCGAGGAAACGAAAACGGTCGCCTTCCTCAAAGAGTTGATTCGGGAGCGGGACGATTTGATTCGTCATGCCGCCGCCGATTGCCTCCGTGACGACGCTACGTGTTGCGCCCATACCTACCACTTGCACCCCGGCTGTTTGCACGCCCCGGTCGGCGATCTGCTGCGCACAATTCTGGGACAAGGGAACCCGGAGACGAACCCGATGATGACCGGGATATGGCCGACAACACCCGGCGACGCAACCCACGCCCTAGACGCGGAGACGGACACATGACCACACAACAAACCAACCCAAAGGAAGCTATGACCACCCCCACCACCATCAGTATCGCCGGCACCGAATACATCCGGGCCGACTCGCTCATCCCCACCGACAGCCCGGTAAAAATCCTGGTGTTGAAAGACCGGTGGAACCTCGTCGGGCATCTCACCGACATGGACGACGACGGGGCCATCACCCTCACCGACGCAAAGGTCATCCGGTATTGGGGCACCACCACCGGACTCGGCCAAATCGCCAAAAACGGCCCGACCAACAAGACCATTCTCGACCCCTGCAACGGGACCGTGGTTGTCGACGCCGGTGCGGTGCTGTTCACGATTGACTGTGACCCCGACAAATGGTGAACGGCGGCGGCGACGGCGACGGCGACGGCAACGGCAACGGCAACGGCAACGGCGGCGGCTACGGCGGCGGCGGCGGCGACGGCTACGGCTACGGCGACGGCGACGGCTACGGCGACGGCTACGGCTACGGCGGCGGCGACGGCGACGGCGACGGCTACGGCTACGGCGACGGCAACGGCTACGGCTACGGCTACGGCGACGGCTACGGCAACGGCTACGGCTACGGCAACGGCGGCGGCTATGTATGACGTTCCCTGGAATCTCATCGGCCTGGCCCTACTCGCCGCCCTCACCGCCATCTACGTCCTGTGCGTCAACCGGGACATCGACCACGAGCTGTGCGACTGGTACGACGACCGGGCGCAACTGAAAGCCGACCTGGAACGCATCGAACACCCGTCATCGCGACCGAGGTCGCTGCGATGACCGCCGAGCAGGACCGCCGCGACGACGAAATCTGCGACGCCGTCCTCGCCCTCTGCAAATCCATTCGCCGCGCCCAAACCGCCGAACGGGTCGGCCTGTCACCCGTGTACCGCGAATACCAGCGTCTCGTCGGAGATTCCCAGGGTTTCGCCCCTTACATGGGGCAGGCCCCGCGTGGTCAGGTAGGACGATGACCGGCACAGTTCGTCTCCCGTGGGCCCCGCTCGCCGTCGCGATCGCCCACCCTGATGCCACCCTCGCCGAATACGCCGAACTGCTCAGGGTCACCCCCCGCACCGTGGCCCGCTGGCAACACGACGGGGTTCCGCTCCCGATCTCGGACCGGGCCGCGTGCACCGGCGGATGGCACCCCGCGACCGTCTGGCCGATCGAATGGGAACGCGAATGGACGGCCGCAGACGACCGGCACGCCGCCGCTTATGAACGGAAACTCGCCGCGAACACCGCCCGCCGACGCAAGGCTGCCGCGTGAGCCTCACCGCAACCGACCTATTCTGCGGGGCCGGCGGATCATCGCTCGGCGCGAAAACCGCGGGCGTCGAACTGGTAATGGCCGCGAACCATTGGCAGACCGCCGTCGACGTCCACCAGGCACACTTCCCCGCCGCCGGCCATGACTGCGCCGACATCTCCCAAGCCGACCCTCGCCGCTACCCGCGCACAAACATCCTTCTCGCATCCCCCGAATGCACAAACCACTCGCAGGCCCGCGGGGTGTCCCGGAAACAGCAAGACCCATCACTGTGGGACGCACCCGACCCCGCCGCGGAACGGTCGAGGGCGACGATGTGGGATGTGGTCCGGTTCGCCGAACAACTCCGCTACGACGTGATCGTTGTCGAGAACGTGGTCGAGGCCACGAAGTGGGTGGGGTGGCGCGGCTGGCATGTAGCGATGGCCGACCTTGGTTATCAGCATCGGGTGATCTCGACGAACTCAATGCACCACGGCGTGCCCCAATCCCGTGACCGGATCTACATCGTGTTCTGGCGCAACGGCCTCACCATCAACCTCGACATGGAACGCACCGCCCGATGCCCACGATGTGACCGTGACAGCATCATGCGCCAAACATGGAAGAACGGCCGAACAGTCGGCCGGTACGATCAACAGTGGCTGTGGTCATGCGCCCAGTGCGGCACCCGCGGCGAACCCGCCACCCGCCCCGCGAACGACATTCTTGACTGGTCGCTGCCCTGCCCCCGGATCGGTGACCGAACCAAACCCCTCGCCCCCGCGACGAACGCCCGAATCCTCGCCGGGCTAGAGCGGTACGGCTGGCTCCCCATCATCACCGCCGGGGCGGGGAACACCTACGAAACGACGCCCGGCAACCGGGCCCGCCCACTGACCGCACCCGTCGCCGTTCAGCAAACCACATCGACCCACGCCCTCGCGACACCGCCAGCGATGATGGTGCCCCTCCGCCGCAACGGTCACGCCTACCCGACCTCCAAGCCCGCCCACACGCTGACCGCGGGCGGAACCCACCACGGGCTCCTCATGCGGAACAACAGCGGCGGACCCGAGATGGTCACTCCGGCCACCGAACCCGCACGAACCCTCACCGCTTCCGGTCACCAGTCCCTACTTGTGCCGTACTACGGGACGTCGATCCCACAGCCCACCGACCGGCCCGTACCGACCATCCCGACCCGCGACCGGTTCGCCTACATCGACACCGCCCAAGCCGTCGCCGACTGCGGGTTTCGCATGCTCGAACCGTACGAGTGCGCCGCCGCCATGGCATTCCCACCCGGCTACATCCCCCGCACCCTCACAAAAAAGGATCAGATCAAGCTCGCTGGCAACGCGGTGACCCCACCGGTCATGGAATGGATTGTTGGCCGGGTTCGTGAAGCGATGGAGACGGCGTGATGTCCCGGCAACACGCCCACGACACCATGAGCGCAGTCGACGTCGACTGGTGGGACCAGGCGGCCTGTCACGGGTACCGCACCAAGATCTTCTTCCCCCGCGAACCGAACGAGATCGACCCGACGGCCGCCGCACTGTGCGCCGCATGCCCGGTCCGTAGCGAATGCCTCAACCACGCCCTCGATAACCACGAGGCCGGCACCTGGGGCGGGACCACCGAGCCCGGTCGGACCTCCATCCGTCGCCGCCGCTACACCCGGCTCGGCATATCCCGCCGGGCCGACCGACCAACTGAAAGAAGCGAACCGGCATGACCAACACCGCCACCATCCACAACCTGGCCACCCCGCTACCGGCCCGCGACCAGGAAACCGCCGACCACCTCGACGCCCTCCACATCGCGTGGACGTACCACCCCGCCCTCGAGTTGGCCCGCATCAACCTGGAGAAGTCGAGGCACAACCAGGCCCGCACCGAACCCCTGATCGCGGACACGGTTGATTTGTACCGGCAGGGGTACCGCAACGGCGACCCGTTCCCCGCGATCATCGTCCGGCAGGCATCATCGAAAGCGAAGTTGGTGACGGTCGGCGGGAACCACCGCACCACCGCCGCCCTCGCCGAACACCTCACCACCCACCCGGCGTTCATCATCGAATGCACCGACAACGCGGTCATGCCATTGGCCTACGCCGACAATTTGCGCCACGGCGCCCAACCCTCCAAAACCGAACGGATCGCCCAAGGCGCCCACCTGGTCGCCATGGGTATGGAACAACGCGCCGCCGCCCAAACCGTCGGCGTCGGCGAATCGGAGATCTCCACCTACCGGGCCGAACGGGCCGCCGACCAACGAGCCCGAACCCTCACCATCAACGGGTTCCACCTGCTCGCCGCCTCCACGAAACTCACGTTACATCGCACGATCACCGCCGACCCGATCTTCGCCGCCGCCGCCGCCCTCACGGTGCAGTCCGGACTGACCGCCCCCCAAACCAAAGGGCTCTGTACGACGGTCACTGCGGCCGCGAAAACGTCGGAGGCCGCCGCCCTCGCCGTGATCGCCCAGGCGCACACCGAGCTCCTCGACGACCTCCAGGCCCGGGCAGCCAGCAAGATCAAACCGGGGAAACGGGCACGGGCCGAAACGGCGTTCACGTTGACGGCCCGGTCCCTCAATCAGCTTGCCAATGTGAACCCGATCGATGTTGATGAGTCCGCCCCCGGGGTCGACGCCCGCCGCACGATGCGCACCGAGATCAAGCGCACGGTCACCGCCCTCATCGCCATCGACAAAGCACTCGCATCATGAGCGGCCCCGTGATCACCTCGGGACCTCTCGTCTCCATCCCCGGGCGCAGCATTGCTATCTGCCCCGACCCCGACCCGGACTGGACCGGCCAAGCCTTCTACACCGTCGAACTCGACGGAGAAACCCCCGACGTCTCCTGGTGGGAAATGCCGTCCGACGTTCGCGGCCACGCCAACCAGATCCTCGACGACGGGGACGACACCGCCTACTGCGCCCTGTGGGACACCATCGCCACCATCATCGAGAAAGCCGCCAACAAATGAGTCCGCAGCCGACCATCGTCGCCCACATCACCATCCGGTTCGACGACCTCACCCCCACCAAACGCCAACACGTCGCCGAACTCCTCGACAACGCCCTCACCGACATGTTCGAGGCCCTCGCCCACGACAAGTATGTGCGGAGCACCACCGCCCATGTCGACTGGTACCGGGAAGGCCTCACCTGATGCGACCGCTCACCCCGTGGGCCGCCCGGGCCATCGAACTCCTCACCGACGGCCAATGGCACCCGAGAACCGACATCGTCAACCAAATCATGCCCCTCATCCCCCCCGGCCACGCCACCCGCCTCACCACCCACAACCGCAACCGCGTCCGGCTCGTCCCCGACCGGCCCCAACCTCGCGGCCGACCGCCCTCCGACCCGGCCGTCGTCGGCGCCCGCCACATCGCCACCCACACATTGGACTCCAAACGCTTCCAACTCGAACACGGCCTGATCGTCCTTGTTCGCCTCCGACCGAAAGACCCCACCTGATGACATGGGTCAAACTCGACGACCAGTTCGCCGGACACCCCAAAACCGAAGCCGCCGGCCCGCTCGCAGCGTGGCTCCACGTCGCCGCGCTCTGCCACTGCGCGACCTACCTCACGGACGGCCTCATCATCGCGTCCAAAGCGCCACGCATCGCCGAAGTCCCCAAAGCCAACCAGCAGATCCGCCGGCTCATCGACGAAGGAATGTGGCATGAACCCGACCACACCTGCCCGACCTGCGACCCGTGCCCTCCAGGTCACTACCTCATCCACGACTACCTCAAATATCAGAAGTCCCGGGCCGAGGTCGAAGCCGACCGTCACGCCGCCGCCGAACGCCAACGCCGAGCACGAGAAAAAGCGGCCCTCGGAAAAGCTGTGAAAGACGAACCCGAACGGCAAGAACTTCTGACGAAGTCACGCCGTGACTCACACAGTGACACCGACGACCGTCACGCCGTGACTCACGCCGCTAGTCACGGTCCCCCCGACCCGACCCGACCCGACCCGTCCTCTTCTCTTGGTTTCATCGACAGTTCTCTCTCATCAACCGATGGGGACCAAACCCAGAGAGACCCACGGGTAACCAACGCCCTCACGATCATCGCCAACGCCGACACCGACAGCATCCCCAACGTCCGACACCGCCCCGCCGTCCTCGCCAAATGCCTGGCCACAGCCACACAACGAGACGGCGCCGACCTCGAACGACTCGCACAGCTGTACCCCGACGTCGAGCCATACACGCTCGTCACGATCCTCCGAGAAGAACGCGCCGCATGACCAGAGACGAAAAACTTGACCTCATCCTCCGGCAACAAACCACGATCCTCGACCTGATCGCCAGCATCAAACGCGACCTCGACACCCGCACCGACCAACCCGACGCCCGACCACCGAACCGACCGGCACCCATCGACGACCCCGCCCAACGAGCCCAGATGCGGCGCATCACCGAAACCCCCGACCAAACCGCCGCCCGACAAACCGAAATCGAAGCCCTCGCCGACCTTCAACCGATCCCGACACCCGCACCAGCAACATCACCGGCCGACATCCGAACACAACTCACCGAACACCGCACCCACCTCGCCGCTGTCCCCGAGTGCATCCCCGCCTTCATGGCGGACCCCGCCGACTATCGGCCCGGTGATGACACGTGACCGGGGCACAAGGATCGATCGTGCGGACAGGGCCGCCGTGGACTTCGCCGTGCCCGAAATGTGGGATGCAGCATCTCACCCGGCACGGCGGCCCCGCCTGCGTAGCGCACACCAAGCAGCGAAAGAACCCGCCGTGTCAACGTCCGCCATCCGTCGGACAGCGCACGTGCGCGTTTCACGGTGGCGGCACCGCCGCGGCGAAAGCCGCCGGCAAACGGCGGATCGCCCGGGCTGAAGCGACCCGGTTCGCCGGTGAGCTCGCCGAGCTCCTCGGCCAGGTCCGCCGCCCCGACGAACGCATTGACTCGTTGGATTCGCTTTTGGAGGCGGTGGACCGGACGACGTTGATGGCCCGGGCCCTGTGGCTGATGTGCGGCGAACTGGACCTGAAACCGGACGTCGCCGTCGACCAGGTCTACGGCGATCGGGGCGGGGTGACAGTCTCGTGGCGAAACGAAAACAGTGCGATGTGGGGTGCCGATCACCAAGGCGACCCGAAACCGCACGTCCTCCTCGAGCTGCTCCGCGTGTGGACCGAATCGCAGGCCAAGATCTGCAAAATGGCGTTGGACGCCGGTGTTTCCGAACGGCAAATCCAGTTGGCTGAAGACCAAGCCCAACGCATCGCCGTGGTGCTCCGAGGGTTCATGCGGGCCGTCCTGACCATGCTCAGCGAGCGGCTACCGGAGCAGCGCACCGTGATCGATGTGCTGTGGCGGGAGGAAATCCCCGGGCTGTTACGGGCCGCAATCGAATCGACTGTCGAAGGAGAACCCCATGACTGACCGCAAATGGGAGGCGCTCGCCGCCTGCAAAAACCATCCGAACCCCGACCTGTGGTTCCCCGAACTCGACGCCGGCCAACCCAACCACGGCGCCGAAGCCAAACAGATCTGCGCCGCCTGCCCCGTTCTCATCGAATGCCTCCGAGCCGCGCTGGACCGCAACGAAGAGAACGGCATCTGGGGTGGTGCCGGCGCCGACATCCGACGCGGACTCGCCCGCGCGTACAACCAGAAAGACGCCGACCCGGCGATGTGGGCCGCCGCGATCGACGAACACATCGGGCGGCTCGACGGGTCCGTCGTCGACATTCTGAACCGCAACGGACCCAACGCATCCCACGGTCTGCGCGTCACCTACAACCGCGGGTGCCGCTGCCAACGGTGCGAGTTTGGGACGTCACTCGATTGTCTCCGCCGCAAAAAGGTGCGCCGCCGCAAAAACCCTGACCAGGAGGTCGCATGACCACACTCGAAACCCACCCCAACACTGTCCGCCCCGAACCAGGGGACCTGCCCATGGACCTCCCCGAAGGAGTGACCCTCACCCCCACCGGCGCCGAGTTCGCCCCCGACCTCACCCTCGACGAATGGTCCGCTATCGGCCCACCGCTCCTCCTCGCGGCCCGCGCATCACTGTGGTGGGTCGGCGACTGGATCCGCTACGCGGAACGCCGCCAAGACCGACCGGAGTGGGGCAAAAAGTATTTGGCCGCGGTGGAACTCACCGGACTCGCGCCGAACACCCTGGCGAACGCCGTGTGGGTGAGCGGCGAGATCGAAACTTCGCGCCGGCGCGAAAATTTGTCATGGTCGCATCACCGCGCAGTCGCCCCCCTCGACATCGACGCGCAAGAAGCGGTCCTCACCGCCGCCGCCGCCCACCAATGGACCAGGAACGACATCCGAAACGCCGTGAAACAAATCAGGGCCACCGAGGACGGCACCCCCACCCCCCAACCCCGAACTGCACGCTGCGCCCACCCCGGCTGCACCCAACCGGAAATCGAAGGGGCGCCGCTACCCGCGTGCGAAACACACGGGAAGGCGTTCGCTGACTGGTGGGCCCACCGGCCGACATGACCACCATCGTCGACCCGTGGGCTATCGCCGCCGACCTCGTCGACCCGCCACCACCACCCGAACCCACCGGCGAAGAACAAGCGTCACCCATCGCGTTCGCCGTCGCCCGGTCCCGCAACCAATGGCGAACCGCCCCCCACCTCGAACTCATCGAACGGGAAGTCCTCCACACCATCAACACCGCCGGCCGGCTCATCATCAGCGTTTCCGTGAGACACGGCAAGTCCGAGTTCATCGCCCGATGGCTTGTCGCCTGGTTCATCGCCCGCTACCACCGCCGCGTCATCCTCGCCACCGGCGAAGCCGACCTCGCCGCCGCCCACGGACGGGCCGCCCGCGACATCCTCACCGAGTACGGCCCCGACGTGTTCGGGGTCACCGTGTCACGCGCATCAAACGCGGCGAACCGCTGGGACCTCGCCAAACCCCACAACACCGGCGGCATGATCGCCATCGGTGTCGGCGGCTCACCCATCGGTAGAGGCGGCGACCTCATCGTTGTCGACGACCCGTTCCGCAACTTCGCGCAGGCCATGTCGCCGCTCGAACGGCAACGAGTCCAGGAATGGTGGACCGGCACGATGGTGTCCCGCATCGAACCCGGCGGCGCCGTCATCGTGATCTGCGCGCGCTGGCACGAAGACGACCTGTCCGGGTTCCTTCTCACCAAACAGCCCGACGAGTGGCGCGAGGTGCGCCTCCCCGCGATCGCCGACACCGACAACGACCCGCTCGGCCGGACACCCGGCGAAGCGCTGTGGCCGGAGCGTTACCCGATCGAAGAACTCGAACGGATGCGCGAAGGCATGTCCCTCACGTTGGGCGAATCGGTCTGGTTGGCCCAAGCCCAGCAAACCCCGCAAACCCCCAAGGGCGGCAAGTTCCCAGAGGACAAATGGCGGTTCGTCCCACACTTCACGATCGATCTGCGGGACTCGTGCCGGTGGGTGCGAGGCTGGGACCTTGCCGCGACGGAAAACGGCGGCGACTGGACGGTCGGGGTGCTGATGGGCCGGCACCACGACGGCCGGACGTTCATCGCCGACGTGGTGCGGGGCCAGTGGTCGGACCTCGATGTGCAAAACCAGGTGAGAACGTGCGCGGAAACTGATCCTGACGGGACCCGCATCGAGCTGCCTCAGGACCCGGCTCAGGCCGGCAAGGCGCAGGCCGCCGGGTTCGTGCGCATGCTCGCCGGGTTCGACGTGCACACCATCCCGGTGTCCGGGTCGAAGGAGTTGCGCGCGACCGGGTACGCCGCGCAGCAGCAAGGCGCCCAGGTGGTGCTCGTGGAGGGGGAGTGGAACGGCCGGTTCGTTGTCGAGCACGCCGGGTTCCCGAAGGCCCGCCACGACGACCAGGTCGACGCCGCGGCGACCGCGTTCGAGGCGCTGGTTGCTGGAGGGTCGACGGTTGCCGCGGCGGAGCGGTACCAGGACCGCCGGCTAAAAGGCCGCCGGTAGACCCTGCATCCCGACCCCACGCGCCCGATCCGCCCATGGTCAGATCGTGGCCACCCAGGACTTGACTCTCGACCAATACGCCCCCCTCACCCACAAACTCCCGCTGCGGCCCCGCGACTCATCCCTCGCCCCCACCTGGGTTCCTCCCGCGCAACGCCGCCGCCTCGACGCCTACAAAGTCCTCGCCGCGTACCGGGCCAACGTGTCCCGGCACCTCCTCCCCGACCAAACCGACGCCACCGAACGACGCGAGTACGGCGACGCCGAACTTCTCGTCGCCCGGGCGACCGCCGGGGTACTCGGCGACACCGTCCAAATCGTTGTTGACGGGGCCGACGACGACCTCCCCGACACCCCCGAACTTCCACCCGAACCCGGCCCGCTCCCCGAAACCGCCGACCCGATCGCCCGACGGATCCACACCGCCCGTACCGCCCGATGGGCCGACCAGGCCGCCCGGACCGTCGACGAATGGGAGCAGGCGTGGAACACCCAACCGTCCCTCCAGGTCCGCCAGGAATGGCTGCGAGCGTGGGCCGAAACCGAGTTCCTCACCGGCAAAATCGTTGAAGCCGAAAACGACATCGCCGGGCTCGGCGACGGCGTCTACGTCCTCGACTGGTCCGACTCCGACCGCCGCCCCACGGTCGACGTGTACGACCCCGGCTTCTACTTCCCGGTCCTTGACGACACCGAACGCGGCTACCCGACGAAGGTGCATCTCGCCTGGGAGTTCGATACGACCAGCGCTTCCGGTGTCGTGGAGCGGTTCGTGCGCCGCGTCACCTACCAGCTCGGATCGATCCCGTTCGCCGTCGACGACACGGGCGACACCGTTTTCGTTGAGGGCCCCGACGGGGCCGTGTCTGGCGGGTTGCAAACCGGAGACCGGTACGACCCGGAACTGGGTGTTGTTCGCCCGTACCCGTGGGCCCCCGACCAGCCATCCACGGTGACCTGCCTGTTCACCGACGCCACCTGGCCCCTCACCGGCCTCACGACCGCCGCCGGCCTCGACAACCTCAACCCCGACCACGCCGTGTACGCCCGCATGACGGACGGTCGGGTCGCCCGCCACCTCGACATGCACATCGACTTCGTCCCGGTCGTCCACATTCCGAACACCCCCGCGACCCGCGAGCACTTCGGCCGGTCCATCCTCGACGTCGTCGCCCAGATCCTCGACGACCTCCAAGCCTCCGACACCGACGTCCAAGCCGCCTCCGCGCTCGCCGCCGGCCCCGTCATCGCCCTCTCCGGCGGGAACGCCCCCGCCCGCCAAGAAGTCACCCCCGGGGTTGTGTGGGGCCTCGGTGAGAACGGCCGCATGGACGTGCTGGACCTCTCCGCCGGCTTGGAGCAGCTCGGCCACGTGAACCTCGCGTTGCAAGACCGGCTGTCGGTCAACTCGCGGATCCCCGCCGAGGTCCTCGGCCGGGTGAAAGTGTCCGAGGCGCCGTCCGGGATCGCGATCGCGTTGACGTTCGGCCCGTTCCGTCAACTCGTCGAACTGCTCCGGTTGACCCGCGACCCAAAGTACCGGCTGCTGTTGAAAATGGTGCAACGGTTCGGTCAGGCCGGCGGGGTCCTCGACCCCGGTCCGAACCCGACCGCGCGGGTTGTGTTCGGGTCGTACCTACCGTCCGATCTGTCAGAGGCGACGAAGATGGCCGTCGCGTTACTCCAAGCGCACGGGGTGTCACGTCGCACCGCGTTGCGGCTACTCGTTGACGCCGGTGTTGACATCGGTGATCTGGTTGATGAGCTCGCAAGGATCGACACCGAAGACACCAGTTCCGCGTTACAGGTAGCGGAAGCCACCGGGTCCGAGCAGCTCGCCGCGACCCGACTGGGGTTGGACCTCCCGGACGCGACAGTCACCCCGGTGGTTCCCCCGACCCTGAACCTTCCCCCACCCCCCGCCCCGTGACAGGGACTGCATCCCCCACCCCGAATCGTGCGCCCCGCAATGTGAGCGCACAACCCCGGCACGCCCGCCGGGGGCGGCGACCCGTAGCCGTCAAGCGGGGAGACAGCCCCTTGTGGAGGCCCAGTTGATGCTCACCGACATTCGAGATGACGAGATCCGGATCGTGACCCGTAACGGTCGCGACTTCATCCATGACCTTGCCCGGGACCGGTACCTGCCGGTCGTGTCCGGTGGCAGCGAGCCCTCCGATCCCCCACCCGACCTCGACGAAGGCAACCTGCCGAAGACATTCACGCAGGCCGACCTTGACCGGCATGCCGGTCGGCGGGCCGCCGAAGCGAAAACCGCGGCGGAGAGAGCCATCGCCGAACAGCTCGGTGTGACTGTCGAAGAGGCGAAGACGATCATCGCCGCCCGTAAAGCCGAAGAGGACGGCAAGAAAACCGAAGCCGACCGGGCCCTCGAAGCCGCGAAAACCGCGCAGGCTGACGCCGATCGGGCCAGAACGGAAGCGGCCGCCGACCGGCTCGCCGCGAAAGTCGAACGGAAACTCGCCGCCGCGGGGGCGTCCGCCCGCGCCGCCCGAATGCTCGACCTTCCCTTCGACGCCGATGACACCACGATCGACGCCGAAATCGAAGCCCTCAAAGAGGACATGCCCGCCCTGTTCACCGCCACCAGTGACGGCGAACCGCCGAAACCCCCGCCGCCGGGCGGAGGCCCCGCCAAGAAACCCCCGGCCGGCGGCCAAACCATCACCACGTCACTCGAACGAGGCAAAGCCCTCGCCCAGAAACGCCACCCCCAACCCCGCACAGCAGCGTAGGAGACGCATCACATGGACATCACGCTCCACACCGAGTCCTTCACCGCCGAGGACAAGTCCTGGTTGGGGTCGGCGCACGGCACCGACTCAACCGAGACGATCACCCTCGACGTGTCCGCGTTCACTTTGGACACCCACTACTCGGTACTGACCCCGTACATCAAGGGCGGCACCTGCCTCGGCCTGATCACCGCCTCCGGCCTCTACGGGCCGTACGCGGCGTCGCCGTCCGAGGTGCAGACCATCGTCGTCGACGCGACCGGTGGCACGTTCACGGTCAGCTTCGACGGTGAGACCACCGCCGCGATCGCCGCGAACGTCACCGCCGCGACCGTCCTCGCCGCCCTGGAGTTGCTCTCGACGATCAACTCGGGTGACCTCTCCATCGTCCGTTCCGGCTCAGCGAACGCGTACACGTACACGCTCACGTTCGCCGGCCGGTACCTCGGCCTGAACGTCCCCGCCGTCACCACCGGCGCCGGGTCCCTCACCGGCGGGGCCGGCACCGCGGTCGTGGCCACCACGACCGCCGGCGGCGGGTCCGCTTCAGGGGGGCTCGAAACGATGGTCGGGCACCTGTACACCGACGTCAAAGTCGACACCGCCGCCACCACCCACGACATGGGCGGCGCTCTCCTCACCCACGGCAAGATCCGCGAAGCGAACCTGCCCACGAACCACGGCCTCGACGCCGCCGGCAAAGCCGACGTCGCCGGACGCCTCCGCTACATCTAACCCCACCCAGCCGGCCCGCGCCCTCGGCTCGACCACCACAGTTCTGATCAACGAAAGGGAATCGAATGACGATCCTGTACGACCTGGTCGACCCGGCCGAACTCACCGGCTACGTCCGGGAACTCCCCGTGCCCGCCGAGATCGGCCTCAACCGGTATCTCCCGGACCGCGAGATCGACGACATCGAAGCGATCATCGATCGGGTATCGCGCACGAACCGGGCGGCGAAGTTCCGGGCGTGGGACGCCGAAACCCCGGTCGGGAAACGCGACTCGTTCTCCCGGGACCGGGTCGGTTTGCCGCCCCTCGGCCAGAAAACGATGATCGGCGAATTCGAACGCCTGCAGCTGCAGCGTTTGCAGGGTGCGTCGACCGACGCGTTGACCCGGGCGATCTACGACGACGTGGACCTCAACGCCCGCGCCGTTCAGATCCGGGTGGAGCTCGCCCGAGGTGACGTGCTCACTGACGGCAAGTTCACGCTCACCGCCGAGAACGGCCTTACGATCGAGTGCGATTTCGCGGTGCCCGGCACCCACATCGTGTCGACAGCGGTGTCGTGGGCGACGCACGCCTCCGCCGACGTCGTCGGCGACCTACAAACGTGGCTCGACGTGTACGAGGACGACGGCGGCCCCTGCGGCCGGATCGTGGTCTCGAAGACCGTGCTGCGTCACATGCTGCAGAACGCCGGTCTGCGGGCGTTGGCGAACGCCAACGGGATCATCCCGTCGCAGATCAACCAGACCCAGCTCAACTCGCTGCTCGAGGTCAACGGGCTCCCCCCGATCGAGGTGTACAACGGCCGGTTCGACGTAGACGGGGTCACCACCCGGGCGATCCCCGTCGACAAGATCTGTTTCCTCCCGGAAAACCCGGCGGATCTTGGTTACACCGCGTGGGGCATGACCGCCGAAGCGCTCGAGCTCGTCGAGGCGCAGAAGCTCAGCCTCGAAGCGGCCCCCGGTTTGGTGGCCGTGGTGATGAAGACCGACGATCCGGTGTCGCGGTGGACGAAGGTTGGCGCGGTCGCGATGCCGATCATTGTGAACCCGAACCGGCTTCTTGTCGCCGACGTCGTCCTCTGATTCCTGGCGATGCGCCTATCGGGGTCGGGGCCTTCGGGTTCCGGCCCCGTTCGGTTTCCGTCACGTCCACGCCCAACGAGGGGAACATGATGCGAGAGATCACCCGGAATGTTGCGGTGGGCGGGGTGTGGTTCGGCCCGGACTACGGGCCCGTACCGGATGAGGTCGCCGACCGGGTCGACCGGTCGTTGTTCGTCGGGTTCGTCGCCGTTCCGGCGGCCGTTCGGGAACGTCAGGAACCGCCGCGGCCGGGCCCGATCAAGGTGACGGGGTCATGGCACGGCGAACCCGAGCTGACAGCCGCCGTCGCCACCGAGCTGGCGGAAGTTGCCCCCGAGAACGACCGGCCGCCCGTCGACACCGCCGCGAGTCCCGACGTGCCCCACGGCTCCATCGCCGACATCCTCGCCTGGGTCCACGGCAACCCCGAACCCGACAGCGAACCCGCCGAATACTGGTCGGTCCGGGCGTACGCCGCCCACGAAACCGAAACCGCCCGAGGCGACAACGCACGTTCCACCCTCGTCGACAAACTCACCGCACTACTCGACACCCTCTAACCCCCCCCAACCAGTCACCCCAAGGACCAGCCCATGCCTTCCACCGATGACCTGGCCATCATCCGCTCATGGGTCGGTAGCGCGGTAGGCGACGACTACGACCCGTACGACAACGACGACCTTGACTCGCGTATCGGCCGGCTTGGTACCGCCCACGCCGCCGCCCTGGAGATTCTTCGCCAGCAACGCGCCGACATGCTCACCGCCCCCGCGGTGCTCAACATCTCCGGTGACTACTCCGAATCCAGGGTCGAGAACCTGAAACGCCTCGCCGACAACATCGCTCAGCTTGAACGGGTCGTCGGCGAGAACACGGTGTCCGTCGCGACGCTGGTCCGCACCCCCCGACTCCGCTGACCGGCCATGCCGCAACCCGCCGAGGTCCAGGCCGCCGCCGACCGGATCGTCGCCCTGTTCCGCTCCGCCCAAGCCGAGATCGAACAACGCACCCTCGCCGCCGCCACCGACCCCGCGACCACATCCCGTCGCCGCCGGCTCATCGAGCTGCGCCGCTCCGTTGACGCCGAACTCGCCGCCCTCGAGGCGGACACTGCGGGATGGCTGCAAGGGAACCTGCCACCCATCTACGAGTTGGGGGCCGGCCAAGCGGGCGTGAACGTGTTCACCTGGTCGCAGATCCATGTTGACGCTGTGCAACGACTGGCGGCGGACACGTTCGATGATGTGTTGGTCGCGACAGCGAATGTTCGTGCCGATGCGAAGAGTTGGGTGCGGGCGGCGGCGCGCCGTCAGACGGCCCTGTCCCTGATCGAGGGGCGTACCGCCCAGCAAGCAGCCCGCGAGTTCACCCGGGCCGGGGCGGGGGAGGCGGTGGATCTGTTGGGCGGCCCGATCGGAGTGATTCGCTACGCTGACGGGTCCTATCGGACGTTGGCCGATTACGCAGACATGTTGTTGCGCACCAAAACGGCGCAGTGTTTCAATGCGGGGACCCTCAACCAGTTGCACGGCGCCGGTGTCAGTTTCGTCGAGGTTTTGGACGGGGCGGACTGCGGATGGTCCAGCCACGACGACGGGGACAAGGCGAACGGGACGGTTCGGAGCGTCGACGACGCGAATCAGCATTCGCTCAGCCATCCGAGGTGTCGCCGTTCGTTTATTGGCCGTCCGGACGTCACGACCAAGACCCAGGCCGCTAATGCTGAGCCGTCGACGACCGAGGCGCAACGGGCCGATCAGGCTCAGGCCGAGAAGGACCGGGCCGAACGGATAGCACGGTCCGGTCGACCCCGGCAACGCCCGCCACGCCAGGTACGAACACCACGTCCAGCACCCACCGGCGCACGCGCTCAACCGACACGACAGCCGCGCTCACCGCGAGCAAGTCGCTCCCAGTCGCCGCCGCCCACCGCTCCGCCTCTCTCGCCACCACCGCCGATCTCTGCGCCGACGCAGCTCACACCAGGAGAGCTACCGAGGATCACAGACCTGTTCAACAACAACGAACGCGGTGCCGATCTCACCGACGCTCTCCGACCGGTGTTCGAACAGACAGTCGACGACCTTCATGTCCAGTTGGAATCGGCCCGTCACCAGGGCAACACGATCGGGGTCTCCGGTCGGATCATGAACGGCAATTCGGTCGTGGGGCAAGTCCAACGGGAGATTCGCCGGTCCCCGGACGGCGAACTGTCGGTGTATAACGCCTACCTGTCGATCGACAAAGCCCACCAGGGCGACGGGTTTGCCACGGAGTACCTGGGCCGGCTGGAGGAATGGTACCGGGCGAACGACGTGCACCACATCGACGTTCACGCCAACATCGACGTGGGCGGCTACACGTGGGCCCGGAAAGGGTTCAATTGGGACTACACGTCCGGACGCCCCGATGTCGGCACTGTCCCGGCCGCGCTTCGTCGAGAGATCGCTGGTATGGATCCGGGGGCGGAGCGCACCGAATTGGAGGGTCTATTGAAAGATCTGCTCGATCCTGCCCGGTGGGCGACAAAGGACTCGCCGCGCCCGGCCGACATCGCGAACCTCGGTCGGACCGAAGATTCGAGTATCATTCACCGTGGGAAGCGGATGATGCTGGGAACGTCTTGGCATGGCCGACTGATACTATGAGCAACCGAACGTTGGCAGAAAATGAGGAACGAGACCGCTTCATTTGTCGGATCACTTCTCAAGTGCACCGTGAATGGTCACGACGGCACAACGCCGTCCGTTTCGCCCCGGAAGAGCATCCGGACCATTCCGACTACAACGTCGAGGTCCTCGACGTTGAAGCAACACCCGAGCAGATGGACGACTTCGATCGGATGCTGAATGAGCGCCTGGCCGCCGCCGGCCTACTCGACAACTGATCGATGATCATTTCCGCCGATCTTGACCTCACGAGACCGGCCGCCGAACTCGTCGAGGAGTTGGTCGCGTCCGGCCAGTTCGATCGGGACGAAGCCGAGACCCTCGTCGCCCTCTGGCAAGACCCCGACCGGGAACCGCTCGAATGAGGCTCGGCCCGGCCATCTGACGTCCGGGAAAGCCCCGATTACCGGCCGGTCATTTCCAAGCCGAGAAGACCTGGTAGCCCTCTTGGCGCAACTCGATCACGACATAGGGCATCGCCTCGAGCGCCGGCAGAACCAAGGCGATCCAACGCTCGAGGAGACGAGGCCCATCGGGTTGCTCACCGCAAAGGCGAACATGTCGACCGGTCGTGTTCTTCTTCATGCGTTCGGTGAACTCGCGGTCATGCGTGACCACGACAGCGTGTTTGTCGTCGGCATAGACGGCCTGATCGTCGTCGGACGCATCAGAGCGGCCAGCTTCGCTGGTTGCCCAACACTCCTGACCGCGCTCCATCAGGATTTTACGGCATCGGTGGTCGACGTCGTTGTCGAGGTAGAACCGCACGCCGCTCCGCCTCGTTTGTGGCTTGGCTCAGCCGACGCTAACGAGCATCGATCGGGCAACGTCGATGTCGTCCTGGGACAGATGCGGAAACGCCTCGAGGATTTCGCTCTCAGGCAAACCCCGTCGCAGGTACGACTGCACCGCCTCCACTGGCGTACGCGTGCCGGCGAACAACAACTTGTTGCCCATGGTCGCTCTGCGGCGTTCGGTACGCCCGACCAGGTCTACGGGTCGCTGTCGGATCTCTTGACGGAGCGCGGTCCGGATCTCCTCAAGGTTGAGCACCTCGATCATTACGCCCTGCATCGGGACACGACCTCCTACCCAACCGCCGTCGGGGTAGCCAACGTACACATCGGGGCGGCCCTTGTCCTTGGGTACGACGCCCCACCGCAACTCTCGGAGCGGGTGTTCCACTGCGGACCGATGGGCTTCTGCGATCGCTCGGATTGCAATGATCTCGATCGACCGGTCTGCGAGTTCCTTCACGACTCGCAGCTCGACGAGCTGCTCGAGGCCGTAGACGCGGACCCGGCGACCGTTGAGCTTGACGCTGACCCCAGGATGAACGAGGCCGATGCGTTCCCAGCTAGCGAGCTGGTGCATGCTGATTCCGGCCAGGGCGCACGCCCGGTGGCTGGTCAAACCGATCACTTCATCCTCGTCCATCCTCACCATCGTGCCCCAGTCTTGCATCGTGGCGCCCATCGGCTTAATCATTCAATCTTCCCCACCCAATGTGACATCGAAGACGATCCATGTCAGAGCCCGACGGCAGTCGCCTCGTTGTCCTGGAACAGGGTGGCGGCTCCGTGCCGGGTGAGGGTCTGCATCCGACCCGAACACCCGCTCAGCGGCCACGGTCAACACCATGGCCACCCCGTTCCGTATCGACGCCCAACCCGTCGGTGGTCGCATCACGATCAACGGTGAGGATGTCACTGACCGGGTAGCCGCCGCCGAGCTGAGGGTCGGCCGGTACGACCCGACCGTACTCACCCTCCACCACCTTGACGGGGCCGGCCCGATCGAGGGTGAAGGGATCGTCCAGGTCGTCGAAGCCGACGATCGTGATGACGCCGACATCATCTGCGCGTTTCTCGAACAGATCGACCCGGTCCAGTTGGAGCAGGACGCGTTGATGGCCCAGACCGCCGCCGGAACGTTGACGGGGCCGATGCTGCAGATGCTGTGCGCCTACGCTCGAGGGGTGGGGCTGTGACAACAACCCTCGGCCCGCAACGTGCGACCGCTGAGGCCCGCATGGTCGACGCCGTGCTCATCACCCGCGACACCCAAGGGCCGACCGATGACGTGTTCGACGAACTCACCCTCACCTACACGCCACCAAGTTCGGACGCCGAGACGGTGTACGAAGGAGTCGGGTTGGTGGGTGACATGCCCGACGGCGGGCAGGGGTCATCGACGGAAGGCGGTCAGGATCTGTGGCGGGACCTGTTCCGCTGCCGGATCCCGATGGACGCCGACGTCCCGCAGATCGGTGATGTTGTCACCGTCACCACCGCGGTCAATGACCCGTCGCTGGCCGATCGGACGTTCACGATCACCGGGGTGTCCGGCCGGACGTACGCGGTAACCCGGATTCTGCGGATGGTGGAACGGACCCGGGGGCCGCGGGTATGACCACGTTCGGGGTTGACGACCGGGGGCAGCTCGGCCAGCTCGCTGTCCGGTTAGAAGCCGCCGGGGTGAAAGCCGGCGTGCGGGCATTCGCGGTCACCCAACACTTCGGGGTGGTGCTGCAGGGTCGGGTCAAAGCGAACGCGGCGGGCCGCCCCGGTCCGCGTATCCAGACCGGTGACTACTCGCGGTCGATTTCGTTGCGGGTCGGCCGTGAGGCGGGTGGTGTCGCGGCGCGGGTAGGGACGAACCGGCCGCAGGGCCGCCGGTTGGAGTTCGGGTTTCATGGGGCGGACACGAAAGGCCGGGTGTACAACCAGGCGGCTCTGCCTCATTTCGGGCCGGCGTTCGACAAGACCGCCCCCGAGTTCGAGGCGGCCGTCGTAGCGATCGGGCAGGTCGACCTGTGACCGTTCCGAACGCCAACCACGCGACCGCCGCCGTTATCGTCGCTCTCGCCCAGGCGACCGGCCGGCCGTTCGGCGATGGGCAGGCCCCCGATCCCGAACGCGGTGAACCCGATTACCCGTACGGGATTGTTGAGGTCATTCCCGGCGGTCAGGCGTACGGCGATTGCGGGCAGCCGTCGTCGATGCTCGACCTGGTCGTGCAGGTCACGTGTGTCGCCCCGACCCGTGAAGGCGCCGCCGCGTTGGGCGCGCGGGCGTTTCAGGTGTTGTTGGCGAAAGTCCCCGACGGGTTCGCGAAACCGATAACTCCGGCCGCCCCGACGCGGGTGATGAACCGGGTCCATGACTCGTCCGGTGGGGTGGCCCGTGAGGGGATCCTGTTCAACGCGATCGACCGGTACGTCCTGACCCTGTCATCGGTTTGACAGTGCATCCCTCCCAATGTTCGCGCCGGCACGAACAATCACCGGGATGACCGCACCAACCAGCGATCGAGGATGCCGATGGCCACGCTGACCACCCAAACCATCTCCCAAACCGGCATCACCCCGTCGTTCGCGGCGGCGGCCGGCGGCGGCGACAAATTCACTCCCGGGGACAACACGTACCTCGAGGTGATCAACGGGTCCGGCGGGGCGATCACCGTCACCGTCGACTCGAAGGTCGCATCGAACTACGGGACCGACGTCAACGACGCCGTAGTGGTCGGCGCTGGCGCCCGGGCGAAGATCGGCCCGTTCCCCGCCCAGCGGTTCCAAGGTTCGGACGGGCTCGCGGACATCACCTACTCCGGTGTGACGTCGTTGACCGTGGGGGTGTTCACCCATTGATCGCCATGACCCACCCTGTCACCGGCGGCGACTGTTTCGCTGTCAACCAAGCCCAAGCGGAACACCTCGTAACGCTCGGCTGGGAACCCGCTCCCGAACCGGCCGATGACGGGCCGCTTGAAGTGGTCGTCGAAACGTTTAACGGTACCCGGTCGAGCCTCGGCGCCGACCTGATCATCACCGGTGACGGCACCGACCTGTTCGACGACTCACCCGACCCCATCGATCTTGACGACGACCCCGTCGGAGACGACGACGATCTCGGCGACCCCGCCGGAGAGGACTGACCATGTCCCGTTACATCCCATCCGGCGTCTCGAAAGTTGTGTTCGCCCCGGCGTGCGCGTCGATCGCCGCCCCCACCCAAGCCGAAATCACTGCCGGTACCGTCCTCAACGTCGCCGGTGGCACCGTCGCCGCCGGTCTCGCCCACATGGACGGCTGGGAGACCGCCGTGTCGAACATTGATGTCCCCGACGTGCAGACCACGTTCGACGGGCAGATCCCCGGCCGCACGAAGGCCTCCGAGGCGTCGTGCACGTTCTACGACGACGACGCGTCCTCCACGATCCGTACCGCCCTCGCCGAAGCGACCGCCGGGTACATGATCATCATGCGTTACGGCGGTACCACCGGGAAACGGGCGCAGGTGTACCCGTGCAAGGTTTCCACTTTGAACGACTCGCAGATCAACGCGGAGAACACGGCGTCGATGTTCGTCGTCACGTTCGCGGTTACTTCCGCCCCGAACAAGAACGGTGTCATCACCGCCTGATCGGCCTAGTCGCGGTGGGTGCCGGCCGGTCCGGGCGTGGGCTTACCGGCGCCCACCGCGAACACCCCACCACACCCCCCCACACGCCCCCTCCGACGCCCCAGGAGCAACCCATGGACATCAACGACGTTCTGGCCCGCAAACAGCCAATCCGGGGGACTGTCCCGATTGTGCTCGACGCCGGGATCCGTGAACGCCTCGACGCCGCGGTTGACGCCCAGGACAAAGCCCGGCGCGCCGCCGAATCAGCCCCGAACAACGGTGGGGTCGCCGCCGACCTGGTCGCCGCGAACAACGAACTCGACGACGCGAAAGCGGCCGCCGCAGACGTGACCGCCGTGTTCCGGTTCGAGGCCATGGGCCGCGAACCGTTCGAGCAGCTCCGCGACGAACACCCTGCGACGAAACCCCAACGCGACTTGTACAAGAAGGCGGCCCTCGGCCGGGGGATCCCCCCGCACCTCGCCGGGGATCTCACCCACAACCCCGACACGTTCCCCCCGGCGCTCATCGCCTCGTGTTGCGTCGACCCGACCATGACCGTGGAACAGGCCGCCGCTCTGTGGGACTCGGACCGGTTCTCCGAAGCGGAACTCGCCGAGCTGTTCGGCACCGCGCTGCTCGTGAACCAGCGGTCGCGGCGGCATGACCTGGGAAACGGATAGAGGCAGACCCCGAGCTCCAAGACCAGCTCGAGGCCTGCCACCACTACCGAACCCCGTACTCGATATTCACCGGCCGTCCGCATCCCGGGCCGGGGGAGGTGTTGTGGCTCGATGACGACCAGGACAAGGCGCTCGCATGGATCGACTACCAGCGGCGGGAACGGAACCGGCGGTGCCCGTCTTGTGGGACCCGACCGGATGAGCTTGTCGACCCGGTCAGTAAACGGCCGTGGACCGAACCGGGATGGGTGGTTGAGGTGTCCGAGTGTCCGGGGTGTGCGCTGGTCGCGTCGGCGCGGGCGACGATCGATCCGGGTGCCCGCGAGTCGGCGTATGTGTCGTTGCGGTCGTCGACACCCACCGATTTCGTTCGTGACGATGAGTGACCTGCATCCCATGGTCGCGGGCCTGATGGGCGCACGGTCCTGACATGTCCGCGGGCCTGAAGAACATCGAGATAGCGTTGCGGTTGAAGGTCGGCGAGTACACCGCCGGTCTTGGCGTCGCGGCGGCGCAAACCAAAGCGTTCGGTAAGGAACTCACCGACTTCTCGGCGGGCGGGGCGAGGGATCTCGACAAGCTCGGCAAGACGTCGCTGATTCTTGGGGGGACGATGCTCGCCGGGTTCGGGCTGATCACCAAGGCAACGATGGGGTTCGAGTCGGAACTCTCCGAAGTCGGTGCGGTGTCCGACGCGACCGGCGAGCAACTCTCAAAACTGTCGGAGGCCGCGTTGCAGGCCGGGGCGGACACCGTGTTCTCCGCGTCCGAGGCCGCTCAGGCCGAAACGGAGTTGGCGAAGGCCGGGGTGTCGACCTCCGACATTCTCGGCGGGGGGCTCGTCGGGTCACTGAACCTGGCGTCCGCCGGGCACCTCGAGCTGGGGCGGGCGGCGGAGCTGTCGGCGAACGCGATGAACATGTTTCATCTCAAAGGATCCGACGTCCCCCATATTGCGGATGTGTTGGCGGCGTCGGCGAACAAGTCCGCGGCTGAGGTTGAGGACATGGGTCAAGCCCTGCAGCAATCGGGGCTCGTCGCCGGCCAGCTCGGCTTGACCCTCGAAGACACGTCCGGGGTTCTTGCCATGTTCGCCCAGGCCGGATTGAAGGGGTCCGATGGGGGGACGTCGCTGAAGACGGCGTTACAACGTTTGGTTCCGCAGTCGGCGGAGGCGGCGTCGATGATGAAAGCGTTGGGCCTCGATTTCTTCGACGCGAACGGGCAGTTCATTGGGATTTCGAAGTCGGCGCAGATGTTGCACGACAAGCTGGGCCCGTTGCAGCAGGAAACGCGGGCGACCGCGATGCAAACCATTTTTGGGGCGGACGCGATTCGGTCGGCGGCGATCCTGTACGAGCAGGGCGGCACCGGCGTTGATTCGTGGGTGGCGAAAGTCAATGACGCCGGCTACGCCGAGGATTTGGCGGCGAAGAAGCTTGACAACCTCGCCGGTGACGTCGAGGCGTTCAAAGGATCGTTGGAAACGACGTTCATCAAGGGCGGCGCCGGGGCGACGTCGGCTCTGCGGGGCATGACGCAGGCGGCCACCACGCTGGTCAACGGGCTGGGGGACATGCCCCCAGGGATGATGCAGGTCACGACCGGGTTTTTGGGGATCGCCGGAGCGGTGTTGACGGCGGGGGGTGCCGTGGCGACGGTCGTCCCGAAGTATCAGACGATGATGACGACGTTGGCGGACATGGGGTCCGG
>JANNVG010000849.1:0-2610 GCA_031414395.1 Fimbriiglobus sp. | reverse complement strand
GACCCGCAGCCGCACTTGCCAGCCAGGGGCCCCGGCGCCCGCCGCACACGCCACCGGCTCGTCGTCACTGCTCCGCCGGCGGGGGGAAGACACTGCGGAAGGCGGCGCACGCCGGGTCGTCGCGGAGGATCGGCCCGAGGTCGGGGTCGGCGTGGAGCGAGAGCAGGTATTCGCGTGAGTGGCCGGAGTTCCTCGCTGGTGGCAGGTGCAACGCGACCGCACCCGGCTTCCCGGTGTAGGCCAACACGACCAGCCCGAGTGTGACAGAGCCAGCGTCGTCACCCCGGTAGGATTTCTGAAGTGTGGCGAGTTCGTCCGCCGCCTTCGCGCCCTGCGACCGTGCAAGGCAACGGATCAACCCGGCGACGGCCGAGCGTTCCAGGTTGCTGAAGTCGCTGAGTTGCCGGGCGTGCGCCTTCTGGTCGGACGCGATGTACTTGCGGTACAGGTCGATCGCGTTGGCGTACCTCGCCCGCTTGCGACACACCTCGGCCCGCCAGTACGGGGCGTCGAACGTGTCCCCCTCGACTTCACGTTGGGCGTCGAGCAACTTTTCCAAGTCGTCGGCGGACAGTTCGGATTGCGGGTTGCGCGACCACGGGTGGACGAGCCGCTGGAACACGTGTCGGTGGGGCGTGAAGGTGCGGTAGGCGTCGGCCGCCTTCCCGGTCATTCGCCACGCCAGCACCAACTCGTCCCGGAATGCCGTGAACGCCCCCTCACCGTCCGACGGCCAGTGGCCGACCTCGGGCAGTCGCCGCACCAGCGGGGCCAGCACCGCGGCGGCGTCGGCATACTTCCCCTCGGCGTTCTTCGTCTTGCCTTCGAGCACCACCAGCCAAACGTCGTCCGGGTATGTCTTGCGGTGGGCGGCGAACACCGCCCGGACATCGACGATGGCCTGCTCCCGTTTGGCCCGATACTCCGGCGAGTCGCCGGCATTCGTTGGGGGCAACTCCGTCAGCCGCTCGTGGAGGACGCTGAAGGCGGTCGGGGCGTGGACGGCGGCGAGCTGGCGGTGAACATCCAAAAGTGGGTGTTTCCAGTGCGCTCGTTCGTAGGCCTTCATCACTTTCCACAGGTCGCCGCGAGACAGGATGCGGGCGTGCCGGAGCATCACGGCGGCAGCGGCCTCGGACTGCTTGGCGCTCGGGTGGGCTTCCACCAGCCGCTTCACCCCCCGGAGTTCGTTCGGCCGGAGCGTGGCGTACCGTTCGGCCAGGGCGATAACACCGGCCGAGTCGTGGTCGGCCTCGGCCCACCCGGCCAGTTGATCGAACAACACTTCCGGCTCGGGAGCAGTGGCGAGCAGATCGGCAACGGCCTTCTTGCCGGCTGCATCGGCAGTCTTCCGCCGGTGGTCGAGTGCGTGCGGCTGGTGCGGGTCGATGGCGAGCGCGCGGGCCAGGTCGTCGCCGCCGTTGCCCGCCAGGGCGTGTCGGGCGGCACCGCGAAGGGCGAGGGCGTCGGCGTCGTCGCCTGCCGCACTCAGGAAAATGTTGGCGGCTTCGACTGCCCGTTGCGGCCGTCCCTCGATCAGGCACGCCTCGGCCAGGAGGATGTATGCCGCCAACCGCTCGGGCGTAGACTGCACCAAGTGTTCGGCCACCTCCTGCGAGGTGGGCGGCGGGTCGCAAAGGGCAATGCGGCTCTCTCCCAGCATCATCCGCCCGTACAGGAGGTCGATGGCGTATCGCAACTGCGGCTCCACCCCGGCCCCCGCCGCTTGGTTGAAGAAACGCCGCGAGACCTCATCCTGACCGGACTGCCAGTAGGTGTTCGCCTCCCTGATGTCATTGAATGCGTTCCCGTAGATGGACCGCCGGTGGCCGGTCGAGGCGGCGCGTGCGGTGACCAGGTCTCCGCCGGTGATGCCGGTGCGGAGGTCTTCCCAATCGGTCACCCGCCAACCGTCCGCCGTCTTGTGAAGCGTCCAACGGAGCTTCCGCACAACCCTACCCTGCGGGTGCCACACCACCGCTCGCACCCGCGACCCGTCGGCCGACACTGTCACTCGCCGCACGTCGGGCTTCTCGGGCACCCAGTTGTTCAACTCACGGTGGAGGTCGTGAACGGCAGCGGCGGCGGCACCCGCACGAGTGTGGTTGCCGGTCGTCTCATCCACCAACTCGTCGGGGACGCCTCCGGCCAGGGCTGTCAGATCGAAGTGTTTGCGGGAGTCGAACTCACGCTTCGCCATCTCGTCGCCGAGGGTAACGAACAGGCTTTTCGCGCTCGAGTGCAGTTCCTTGTCCGCCTCGGCGTCGATCGGCGGGGGCAGCTCCGGCGGCGGCGAGTGAAGCAACGCCTCGACTTGAGCCTTCTGTTGGTTGGCCAGGGCGTACATCACTCCGCGAAGACGGCCAACCCGAGTGAGAATGTGAACAGCACGAGGTGGCCCAGCCAGAACCACCGCACGCGGGGTGACGGGTTGATTGTGGTCGGCATGGGTTCCTCCGGGTCAGCGGCGGGGCGGCTGGGGTTTGGTCGTGTTTGAGTAGGGTGGGTCTGACGGAGCGCGTCGCTCCGGCGCCCCACGCGGCCCGGAGGCCCTGGGTACCCGGACGGAGACCGGCCGACAGTCCCACCCTACTCACCCACCCACACACG